>DAIMMR010000141.1:0-8693 GCA_036720575.1 Clostridium sp. | reverse complement strand
ATCCATGTCTAGGCTGGGAGGATACAGAAAATTTAATTTATTATATTGCTGAAAACGTGTAAAGTTACAATAGATGAATTTATTTGGACAGACGTGAAACCTAAGCTGAAACTAAAAGTACCTCACACCTTAAGTTTCATGTCTATACTACTTTTAAGCCCTGACTCTACCACCATGTACTACCTTGCCAACTACACTGCCTAATTTTCCTTTTTCTTCCTCATTGTTAATGTTCAAAGCCCAGAACACAGGGAATCTTTCACTGATTTCTGTCTTAATTATCTCTGGTGCTGCAAAGGCTATAATTTGGAAATTAAGCTTGTTTGCAATAGTAAATATAGGGTCCAATACATGAGCTCCAGAAGCCTTTCCAAAAGGATTATCCAGCATCAATACAGTCCATGGATTTTCATTTCCTAAGGTCTTCTTCTTATAATTCATAAGCATCATGATTACAAAAGTATTTATGGATAACGTCTGTCCCCCACTGCCCTCTGGAGCATCTCCTTCTCCTGAATTTACAGCCTCCCAGGTAGCATAATGATAATTCATTGGTTTTGCATATAAAAATTCATTTTTTTCTGTCATTTTATATACTTCTAGTTTAGGATATTTTCCTCTAAGTGCTTTTGAAAATATACTTTTATCACTCATAAGTTTTTCTAATGTTTTATTATCCAGGTTATCAAAATCCACCTTTTTCTCTTCCAATTTTTCAATGCACTGGATAAAGTACTCATTTAATAATACTTTAATATCCTCTTCTTCCTTTGGCAGGAATTCTTCTCCTTTAAGTCTTACAAGCTTAAAAGCATAGTTATTTTCATTAACATATACCATTTTATTAACCATTTCTTTTAAACACTCTGATATTTTAATGGCTTGCCTTGAAGCCCTTGAAACCCACTGCTCCCTTGCTGCTTCTGCCTCAAGCTTGTCATTTTTTATTTGGTTCATTTCTCTTTCAGCATGTTCCTTCATACTTTTAAAGGAATCTCTATTATTTATAAAATTACCTACATTAGTCTTTTCACCTATAAGCTCTTTAATCTTATGCTTTAAGATCTCGTCTTTTATGTTATTTTCTAAAGCTTCCATAAAGTTCTCAAAATTCTTCTCTGCATTTATAGTATGATTTTTTATGCTTCCCCTTACAGACTTATACTCCTGTATCCATTTTGTCACTTCATTTTTTTCATTGTCTTTTATTTTATCCATATCATATTCCGAAGTCTTACCCTTGGATAAGTCAATGTCTTCCAGGTATTTAATTTCTGAAATGCAATTATTTATGTTTATATTTCTTAATTCTAATTTCTTTAGAATATCTTGTGTATGGCCTAAATAATTATCATTATCCAATATATCCGCCTTTAACTTAAATTCCTTTTCCTTCAAATCCACTCCATCCCATATTTGTGCAGCCCTTTTGTGATTTTCAAGTATCTTCTCTGATTGTTTCTTAATCTCTTTACTTATCTGTTTTATAAGTCCTTCCATTGTCTTTACTCTGGCATATTTTTCAACTGCCAGACCATCTTTCAATTTTAACTTTCTATCAACATTGTCAAATTCAATTTGGGCAGTTTCTAAGGATATATTTTCCACCTTATACCTTTCCCAATTTAAATTTATTTTTTCAAGTTCCTTTATCTGTTGTGCTATACTGTCACCAACTTCTCTAACAGTATCTTTTAACAAAGTAATCTTATAATTTTTATCTTCCAATTTTGCACTTACTATTTTTCTTTTAGAAATAACTGAAAATATGTCATCTTCCTTATAACTTTCATAATCTGGGGCTGCAGTATGCTGCCAGGTATCACCTGAATCTGTCTCTTTAAATCTGGCTTCTTCTATTACTCCATTTATATCCTTTAATTTCTCCTCCAACTTAATTTTCCAGGATTCATAATTTAAAGTTTCATCTTTTATATTTCTATCTGAATTTTCTCTTTCCAGCTCCTTTTCTTCAAGCTGTACCACTATACCATCTAACTTTTCCTTTTCCTCTTTTTCTTCCTTTAACTTCTTATCTATTTCTATTTTTAAATCTATAAATTCCTTCAGCTTTTGAATTTGAACTGATATCTTCTCAATATTTTCTTCAATATTTTCTTTATTTGTTTTATTTATATTAAGACTTTCCATTGCATTATTTATGCTTACTTCAACAGCACTTATTTCACTTAAAGCTTTATTAATATTAAGCTCCATTTCTTTAAGACTTTGTTCTAAAGAAAAAGAGCTTTGAGCCTTAAGCATATTATTACTACCATTTATAATTTTATCTATTTTTCTAATAGAACCTTCCACTATATTAATGGTTTCTTTAGTTCCAGTTTCGTTTCTACTTAAGCTTTCCTTCCACAGCTCATAAGCTTCACTGCTTTCTACAAATTTTAAAGCCTTGTGCTGCACTAATTCATAGTTAACAGCTTTAACCTCCTGCATTTCTGTACGAATGTAAATTGGAACTGCAGCCCTTAACATAATGTCCTTTTCCAAATTATTATCTATAGTTTCCCATTCCTTACTATTTGATATAACTAAACCAAAAGGCATCATAGGAAAATTTATTAACTGACTTTTTCTCTGATTCTCAGAAAGAGCTCTTAAAAATTGTGTACCATAAATAACCTTTATTCCCAAAGCTTCTATTTTAGCTTTTATGCTGCTTATATCATTATTTGCTATCCAATATTCTTCAGTATTTAAGCTTAAATCAATGCTGTTTTCCCATAAATTTTTATAAAGTTCCTTCAGCTGAAAATTTTTTTCTTCCTTAAGCTCTGTTATTTTAAAAATAATATTTTGAAGCCAGGTTTCTGAATAAGTCTCTGTTAAAGGGTCTATCTTACAAAGTTCTAAAATTGTTGCATAAAGATGCTCCTCTTCTGACTTTTGCTTATCATACTTTTCTCCAAGTATTTTTTTATCCTTTTCATACTGTTTAAGTTCCATTTCAAGTTTAACTTTTTTAAGCTTAAGAGAATTTATTTCATTTTCCAGTTTTTTGCATTTTCTATTCAAACTAACTAATTTTTCATTTTCTTTTGCATTTCCTTTTTCAATATCTTCTAGCAATAATTCTGGATAAACTATTCTAAAAGGATCAAATTCAATTCCTAACTCTTTTTCTCTTTTGTCAAATTTTTCTTTTCTATTTTCAATGTCCTTTAAGTTAACTTGTATATTTTGTTTCTTCTCATTCAAATTCTTTATATTAATTTTTAACTTTAATTCTTTATCCTTTAAAAAAGCTTCATAAGCTTTGTGCTGTTTAGCTGTATTATTCCAATTTTCTTCTGTAAGCTTCCATTTATCTTTAATTTCTTCTTCCAGCTTATCCATTTCCTGCTTTATATCTTTTAAATCCACAGCATTCATAAGATCCGCTATTTCTTCAACCAAATTTTTCTTTTTGTTTAAGCTCTTTTCCATTGGAATAATAAGTTTATTTATTTCATACTTTTCCCTTTCTTCCTTTAAATCTTCCATTTCACCATTTATATAATCAAGTTTTCTCTGTTCTTCCTGCTTTTCTTCTTCATAATCATTTTTTGTTCTAATATTTTTTACATACTCTAAATTGTCTTTTTCAAATTGAAGTTCTAAAGCTTTATTTTCTGTGTTGTGCTTTTCTTTTTCCCAGGTTTTTATTTCATTTAATATGTTGATTTGAATGCTATTTAAGCTGCAGTACAAGTTATTTCCTTCTATAATACATTTGTTTCTCCTATTTTCATAAGTTATTCCAAGCTCTGCATCTGCTATTAAAGGATTTAACATGGAAGAAATATTTTTGTAATCAGCTTCTCTATTTATAAGCACAGGAAGGTTTTTAGTTATAGAAATATTACTTTTAAACATGTCCTTAAGTACATTTTTATTTTCTTCAAATTGATTGTTAAGATTTTCAGAAATAGCTGGAATTATGTATTCATCAAAAATTCCTTTATTATCTTTAGCTTTTGAAAAGTAATCCCCAACTCCACCTTCCACTTTGTTTATACGCTTTAAAATAGACCATTCTGAACGATATATGCCCTGTCCTGCCAGATACTGATAATATTCAGAATTCGTACTTCTTGAATCTGCTTGTGAAAATTTTCTAAAATCTCTTTTATTACTTGAAAGAAATTTCTCTAAATCTTCATAGCTTAACACCTTTTTTTCATTACTTGAGTAAAGTGGTATATTCTCTACTGTATATGGACTATTTAAAAAATGTTCATGGGTATATAAAAAATATTTTACTCCTATCCTTTCCTCTTCTTTTTCTTCTTCCTTATTTGCCACTTTTTTTACTGCAGTAATACATATGCCTGTTATCAACCATCTGTCCGGTATTGTATCCAGCTTCCATTCCAATACTACATGAAAGGTATAAGGACTAAATTGGTTATTTCTATTTAAAAACATACCTGAAATTTTATTTCCATCATTTTTACCCCATCTTGTGTTTGGAAGCATTATCTGTGATATAAGCTGCATTATTACCCCTTTTCCACTCCCATTATTAAAAGTAAACAAAGTATGGTCTGGTTCTCCCTGCTTGGTTAAATCAAAAATAGTATTTTCATGGCATTTTTTAAAATTATCATACTTATTTCCTACTATTCTAATTTTAGTTATTCTGGGCATTACTATTTTCCTCCTTTGCAGCTTCTATAAGTTCCATAAATTCTCTATATCTATCCTGGTTGTGATATACTTTATCCAATCTTTCATACAATTCCATTTTAGGGATAATTTTAAGTTCTTTAGTATTATTATAAATAAGTTTTTGATCTGCTAAAGGCTTTAAAGATTTATAAATAAAACTAAATCTGTTATCTGAAGTATTTACTACATCAATAGTCCCCTTAGTTTTGCTATTTTTCATTGGTGAAAAATCTTTAGTCCATACTTCATAAATTTCCTTAAGTGCTATACCAAATTCTTCACTAAAGCCTTCCTCTTTCTTGTCTCTAGACATCCATGAGTTTATAACACCATTTACTAAATCCTCCAATTTAGCATAGGATATTCCTTCTTCTTCCCATCTAATTCTTATATTGCTTTCTTTATCTACTTCTGATAAAAATACACATATTATTAAATTAGCTAGATAGAAATATTTCTTATTTTTTAATCCTTTATACTTTTCCTTCATTTGAGTGTAGGAATTTGCAAAAATAGATCCATTTGCTGAAGAAACTAAGTGAAGATTTTCCATAGTTTCTATTATTATAAGATCTGCTTCCGCTGCCATAGTTTTTACTATTTGTCTCATTTCATTATCATTTAAATATTCTTCTGCGAGAGGCTCCTTTATAGATATGATATTTTCTTTCAAAAGCATAAAAAATAATGCTGAAGCCTTTTGTATATTTTCTGTGGTATATGCCATATAAATCCTCCAAATAACTAAAAATCTTTTATCCGATCGCTACCATTGCTAACACCTCCAATCTCTTCAAAGTGGGTGATAAGCACTGCTACGCGCCTGGATAAGTTCTTCTAAGGTTCAGATGGAGAAAGGTATTCCTTATAAGCAAACTCCACCTGAACCTAAGAATTACTTGATATATATTTTATAAGGTGATATAAACAAACTTCCAAGATTTAAAGGTTTCTTTTCTTCCTCTAATTTCGAAACAATAGTCCTGCCAATAAGTTTTTTATACTTTTCATCTTTATCACATAACTTATCAAACAAAATCATTCTTTCATCCATCTCTTTAAATTTTTCATTGGTTTGACCAAAGGTTAATTCTGTAAGGACAAACATCATAAATATTTCTGTATTCTTTTTTTGACTAAGCCAGAGTTCTTGAAGAAAAACATCCATATTACCTAATTCAGTAATGCTAAAACCCTTTCCCTCTAAAAACCTATCAAAAATAGGCTGCCATAATTCTAATATGAGCTCCCAATCAACTTTTTTCTTATTTATATACTCTGTTTCTTCCTCTCTATTATAGGATTCTTTAAATTCTTCTTCATTTTCCTTTACTGACTGCTGCTCCTGCCATGCCCAATCCAGGGGATATATAAAATCTAATTTCGGAGATAAAAGAGGTGTTACAAGATTTTCTAGATAATCAAAGCTTGGAAGCCCATTTTTAACCACTACATTTTGCCATATGTCTTTTTTAAAGGATACCTTTGAAGTTATCCAAAAGCTTTCTGGATAATTTACTCTTATTTTTACCTCATAAGCCATATTATCCACCACTATCTTAGCAAGCAAATTATGAAGTACCCTGGCTTTTTCTACTTCTTCAAAAAGTTTTTCTCCTTCACTTATTTTATCACTTGGAAAGCTTTCCAATCTATTTTTCCAGGACATCATCTCTTCAAAAGTCTTTTTTTCATCTTCAAATTGATTTTTTATTTCCTGATCTGTTTTCTTCCTATCTCTTTTCGTATCAAAAAATATTACTTGAGGATTTCTAATTATATCCTGTCTATAATCCATTTCTTTCTTTATTAACCTTCTCACCCTCCCAATCAAATTATTTACACTGCTTAAAGCTTTATTAAAATTTCCGCTTTTAATCAACTGAAGGGTATAAAATTGTTCCACATCAAAGCCAAATTCTTCCAGCATTTCTCTTGTTATAAATATTATTTCCTGTGCTTCTTCAGTAAGCATGTATACCGTACTGCCGCCCTGTTCCCACCTGGAATGTTCTCTATCTGGCGTTAAATATCTAAATTTATATATTTCATGTTCTCCAGTTTCTTCATTGTATATCAATGAGCTAAATGGATCTTGCCTGTCTGGATCTTTATACCAAAGCACCCCATCCACCATTCTCTTTATATTTTTGTCTGAAGCAGAAATTTTCATTTTTCTTAAAATATCTTCTACAATGTATATCATATCATTACGAGTTCTATTGGTGTTTTCAGTAATTTCCCTTCTAAATATACTTAACAAAAGATATAAGGCAATTTCATGGGCATAATTATTTAACTCTCCTACGTCCATTCCTGTGCCAAGCAATCTTATGGCGTTGATCTTTTTCAATCTATCATTCATACCACTTTCCACTAAATCCATTAATTATACTGCTCCTTCCAGCTTCAGCAAGTATTCATAGGTAATAAATTCCTGAGGTACTCTACAATTTTCTTTCCATAGTTTCTCTATATAAGGGGTATATTGTCCATAATTTTTTTCTTTAAATTCCTCTAAAATACTTTTTAGGCATTCTTCATTTTTTTGCTGATCTTTACTTGGATATTTTTTCTCGAATTTTATAAGTTCTACATAAGCTTTTACAAGTAAACTTATATCAACATCCCTGTATTTATCCTTTAACGCTGTATATATAAAATAACCCTCAGGGTCCATGTCTCCAAAGTAATATACTTTAATATGCTTTCTTTCTGCAATTTCATCTATAAAAGAAAAGCTCTTTATGATTTTCTTTCCATAACCAAAAATAAGGGCATCCGGCTTTATATTAAATATATTTATTCCCTCTTGTACTGTTTTTTTAAAGGAAAAGAAAGTGGAATGATTTTCTAAAATTATTATAGTTTTAATTTCACGAACTCCTCTATTCCAATATATAAAAGGTTCACCATATTCTTTAGCTTTTATATCCTGAAGATTTAAACCAAGTCTTTGGAGCACCTTATTGTCCTTTTTTCCTCTATCATTATCCGTCAAAAACTTTTCATCTTCAAAAAGTTCAAGACACCTTTCTTCTACACTAGCCCAGGGCCTGTTTTCCCTTTCCTTTAAAAATTTATATATATTTTTTATGTATGCCCATTCTTTCTTCGTTTGATATTCAGGATGCCTATTATAGGTTTTAAAATCTAATATATCAGAATATTTAATGATATCTTCGTCCTTCCATAAAGCTTCAGGCTTTGTACTAACTAAAGTCCACCTGAGCTTCATGGGAAGCTGTGCTCTGTTACTTTCTGACCTTGCAATTTCTCTTACAACTTTATCTTTCTTTAATCTTTGCATTTTATTGTAAAAAGTCTTATATCCCCCAAGTTCATAATAATTACTTTGTCCACCACACTTTTCTATAATAAAATTTTCCAAATCGCAAATTTGAAATTTCTTATTGTTTTTACATTCATTTTTGAAAAACAATTTTATAAATTTATCCATTTTGTATCACCATTTTACTATTTTTATTATATTTTATCACAAAAGCATGACCATAATATGATATAAAGATATTTTTAACAGATTACTATCTTTATATCATATTATGGTCTATTTTGCCAAGCATTATACAAACGTTTGTTTGTATAATTTATTCTTAGTACTCATAACTATAATCTTTTTAGAAACATGCTATTCATTGCACAAATCTATACCCATTTTCATTTCAACTCTAGGTGATGTCCTAGGGCATTTCAACAATAAACATTTGATACAAATAATCAAGTTTGTAATAGCTTGCCCTCAAATTATCTAACGTGATATAAACCAAGTTAGTGAAGATACCATCACAAATATCATTATCTCTAGTATATAATATTTGATATCTCCTTGTTTAATTATTTTTTCTTGCATCAATTCTACAAACCTATTATAGCTTACAAGCTTAGGGAAATAAGACTTTCGGATTTTAGACACATGTTCTTTGTAATAAGTTTTAAATGTTCTATAACCTGATAAATGAAAATATATACTTATTGACATTACTTCACTTAAGCAAAGAGTTCTA
>DAIMMR010000005.1:0-43761 GCA_036720575.1 Clostridium sp. | reverse complement strand
AATAATTTCCTCCTTTGTACTTTTATATTTTTAAAACATTTGTTCTTATAAAAGGCAAAAAAATATAGTGGCCTGTTAAGACCACTAATTAACTATTATTTTAAATTATTATTTTTTTTGCATTCTTTAATCTTTAAATTTTGCGCTTGTCCAAAATCTATTATATTGCATTCTTCTGAAACTCTTTTAACTTCTTTTATTTCCTGCTCAATAGAATTCTTATATAATTCCATTAACTCCATAGAACCCATAAAAATCACTCCTTATTAATTTTAGTATAAAACAAAACTTACTTATCATTCAACCCTATAGGCGTTATTTTTTCAGTAGCACATGACCTTTTTTGTTGTTTAATTATCTGTTTATCTTTTCTTAATTTTTGTTCCAATTTTTCCAATTCGGATTCTTGCCCAGTTAACTTTTCTTCATTTAATCTACTGTTCCATATAGTATATAATTTGATTAAATTACTGTATCCATCAGATCTATATTTAGCTCTATAATAAAGAATAAAAGGATATAAACAATTAGTTGTGGTTACAAAAGTTTGTCCTGTAGCTTTAAATGCTATATATTCATCGCAAATCTTTTCTGTAAAGTACATTGAATATGCTTCTAGCTCATTAGCAGTGGTAGCACACATAGCATATAATTCCTTATCTTCATAAAATCTCTTTTTTTGAAAATCAGCTAATTTTTCTTCATCATTAAAATCTTCCTCATTTAGATTTGTCGTATAGGCATATGTGTTGTTCTCTAGTATTTTTTTCGAAACATCTGATATTACTGGAATGATTTTTTTAGCATATTCTTTGCATACTTGAACTGTCATACTTGCAGTTTCTCTTTTAAAAGTATCGAGAGCAATTGACTTACTACTAGATATTTCATCAGCCAAAAGCTTATTTTGTTGGAATCCATTTATTAAAGCAATAAATGCAAACATTCCTACTATATAATATCCACATTCAAGAACTTGTGTAATGGCATCATAACTATCTTTTGTTTTTTTGATTTCTTGATAAAAAAATGAAGTGACTATACTGCTAATAATTAATATAATTATCATAACAATATATTTTATAAATTTTTTACGTTTATTTATGAATTTATTTATCATAATAAATTTATGTCCTTTCATTGCAATTTATTATGATAAATATTCTCCATAATTTCTTAAAATCCTTTTTTATTCTACAATAAAAATAAATCCTACAATAGTTTTTATATTTATTATAATCTAAGAATCATTTCTATGCTGTCTGGGTAGTAGAAGTATCCTCTGTAACTATTGCGTTATTTGCATTAGTTGAATTTTCCGCAGTACCTTGACTCACTTGTATAGGTGTCAATATTTCTTGTCCTATTTTGATAGCATTATTGCATACCTCTTTATTTATAGCATCCAACTCATCCTGGGTAAGTCCTGGTATTATCTGCAGTAATCTCTTTTCCATTTCTGCTCTCTTGGCATCTCCGGCTTTGGCCAAAGATTTAAATTCTTCCTCTAAAACATAGTATAAACCCCTGGCAAGACTAAGAGCACGATTATAATTGTCTGCATCTTTCTTAGCCGCAAGAGCCTGTTTCTGTACATCTACTGCATCTGCAACCTTCTTTAGTACAAAGTTTCCTACAATACCTAAGACCCCTATAATAAACTGTACTCCCATGCTTAATATTTGTTCTTTCATTTTCTCATTCCTCCATAATCTTGATAATTTAAAAAGAGAGCCTTTCAGCTCCCTAGTTATTCAAAAATATACTCCATGTCTCCGGTCTTAAAACCCCATCAGTCGGCCTTTCCCACTTCTTCTGAAGTTCAGTTACAGCCTGAAAGGTTGGTTCGTCATACAGCATATCTGTGTAGGAACCTTTCTTGAGGTATTCCCACATTTCTAGTTTCTGCTGCAGCCATAGGACTACATGGGACTTGTGGCCTTTCTTAATAATGTTTCCAATGGATTTAAGGTTGTCCAGAGTTTCCTGATAGATGTTACCGTCCCTATGGTTTAATTTAGCATTGTAATCTGCGTTCATATAATATTGGAGTGATGCTATTTGTGCTTTTAATTTTATATTCTTTACCTCTGTAATTAAATCAGAGCTTGTACTACTTACAGTTTTACCTGTTAGCCCTTGAACTATGGCAGATGCTATTTTCTCGCTTCCTAATGAATTGTATAAATCCGCATCACTTTTAGTATCCACAAAGCAGACTTCTATCAATATGGCTGGAGGTTGACTATGCTTTATTACATATAAATTACTTCCATCCTTTACCCCTCTATTGGTAAATCCTAAACCTACAAGAGAATTTAATACTTTGGCTGCCAGTGCCTTTCCTGCTGTACTCATAGCAAATACCTCTGAACCTTTGCCACCACCTGCATTAAGATGAATACTTACCAGGTAATCAGCACCAAAAGCCCCATCACATCTTTTCTGTAAACTATTTGAAACACTGGATGCACTAGAAGGCCTTACATTATAAGCTGTATGGCCTAGAGATTGAAGTTTCGATATAACTTTAGTTGCTATATCCAATGCACAATCCTGTTCAACTAAATATCCTACAGCTCCTCCATCTCCACCTAAACTTCCATTTACATTTCCATGCCCTGGGTCTATTGCGAACTTACTCATAAAATCAATTCCTTTCTTTGATTTAATATATTTAGTGCCTTTGTTTTTGACACTAGTTTATTTATTTTTTAATTGTTCCAATGCATTTTCTAACTTCTTAGGTACCGGAACGCCTAATTTAACTGCATTTTCTAATATACTTATACCTTCCATTGCCACATAAAAATATATGGCCATAGTTCTAAATATCCACTGCTGCCCTAAAAGTCTGTCTAAAAGTACCGCCAATATTAAAATTAAAAGTATTGTAAATTTCTTTTTAAGTCCATTAAACCCTCTAGAACTATTCAATTGTTTTTCTTTCAGTCCACACATAAGCCCTGTAATATAGTCTAAAATCATACAGGACATTAATACTTCGATTCCTATTTCCCACCCACCAAAGCACCAGGTAAATAATGCTCCCAGCGTAGAACTTGTAAACCCTATGGCCACTAATTTTCCTGTAAATTCTTTGAAATAATTTATAATATATTCCACGTCACACCTCCTTGTAAGTATTTTCAAACATTAAAAAAGAGCTTTGGATTTCTCCAAAACTCTTATATTTTTATATACTTTGCTGATATTAGATCAAGTTCTTTAAGAAAGTGTTCTTCTTTTTCAGTTAAACTATCTTTATCTAATAATTCATTACCTAACTCAAAACAACTTTTAATAAATTTTTCAAAATCGTTATTCATAAAACTATCTCCTATCCCTTAGATTTTATAAATTCAACAAAATTTCTACCTTTGAATAAGGATAAACATTCTATCTCAAAGAGATAATTCCTTTATTTCTCCTTTATAAAATCATTTTTCAAGGCAAAATAAAAAAGCTATCTCTAGCTCCTATTTTACCTTGTGTTTTATTATGCTGTTGCTGTATCTTGTGCCACCACATATTCTGCTACTGCTGCTTTATATGTGTCTGGAACTACTTTTTTAGTACTGCCCTCTATTTGTTCTAAGTCCCAAACTCCCACTTTTACCAAATATCCATAACTTACTATTAAATATTGTTTCATTTTTATATTCCTCCATTTACCATCCTTTCTAGTTAAATGCATACCAATAGTAATTGTCTGCGATATATTCAAGCTGAAAAGTACTATTATCTATTTTAGATAACGTACATCCCCCTGGTTTTGCATCAGTGATTTCCGTAGGAGTTCTTCCAGCCAAATACATTGATATTGTATCTTCTGTCCCACCATTTAACAACACGTGAACTATTAACATTTTTGGTGCGAATGATAAAGATATTGTTGTTTCTGTTGAAGTACCTGAACCTGTATGATATTCATATCCTCCCAGAGATTGAACTGTAAGCGAACCTGCCACTCCAAATATATTTATGCCTGCTTTTATATTTGAACTTACTAAGTTCGCATCCCCTTGTATAACATAATTTGACCCATCTGAATATCCTCTTTCTACAGTTATTTCAGTTGTTCTTGGCAAGACATATCCAACCAATGTTTGAATATTGCCTGTTATTTTTCCAACGTCAATATAAGCTGTTTTACCATATAGAATGTCTGAAGCACTAGCTGTGCCATCTGAAGTATCTATACCTTGTTGATACGTAGCTAAAACTGTGCCACCTGAAGTGTACCCTGCCGGAATTGATATACTGCCATTTTGGGAAGTAATGACGCCACCTACTCCTCCGTTATTAGGCATTGTCCCTGTTATTGGTCCAGCGTCTACCGTAGCCTTTTTTCCTGACAATAGATTTGCAGCGACGGCATCTCCACCACCTCCTTTACCCAATAATTGAAAATTTGAACTACCACTTGTTGGTATGCAGTAAACTATATTAGCAATTAAATCTTGTCTTACATTAGTTACATGTTGATTGAAATAATCCATCAAATCAACTGCATCAAAATTATTTACTTTTATCGAAACATTTCCTGTGCTTGTAGCACTAAATTTAACTGGTATAGGTATACCTTCTATGTCATTTAAACTTTCTATATTTGACACTGTAATAGAATATATATTGCCTACATTAGTAGATTCTGTGTAACGATTATCTAACTTCTTTGTTTTCAACTCTGATATATCTAAGATAAGTCGATCGATTTCATCGGATGGATAAGGTTTCCCCATATTAACACGTCCTTTCTAAAGATATGTACTTTCATACCTTTCTCTTGAAACTAAAAAACTCTGGCTTTACCAGAGTTTCAGACTATTTATTTAAATATTTTTTATATTCTTCTTTAACAGAACTATTATCTACGCTTGCATATATAAGTGTAGTATTTACATCCTCGTGCCCTAAAATATGCTGAATAGACGTTATACTCATACCACTTGAAAGTGCAATCGTAGCCGTTGTATGCCTTATTAAATGAGGGAATATAGATTTTATAAATCCTGACTGATGTCCTATTTTATTTATTTCTCTCTCTACAGAACGGTTCCCTATTCTTCCATAAGGATATTTAGAAGTAATGAATAACGCTGGATTTTCTATAGATTCTCTTTCTTTTAGGTATTTCTTTAAATATAATTTTGCTTTAGAATTTAAATATACTATCCTCTCTTTATCGCCTTTCCCTATAACATTAAGTTCCGATTTGTCCCATTTTATATCTTCGATATTTACATTAACCATTTCTGATAATCTACATCCTGTACTAAAAAGAAACTCTAATATAGCTCTTTGTCGTGTAGTTTTGCACGAATCTCTTAAAAGTTCTAATTCATCTTGGGTTAAGGCTTTTCTTAAATGTTTATCTGTTTTAATATTTTTAATTTTTTTCATGGGATTTTTTATAATCATCTCTTCATTCTCTAACCATCCAAAGAATGTTTTCAAAATACTTATTTTGTTATTTAAAGTTGTTTTCTTAACATTCTCTCTAGATACCATAGCCAAATACATCCTTATATCTACAACATTTACACTAGCAACTGGTTTGCGTATATATTCAGCAAATTTCAAAAGCTGTAACCGATAATTATAAAGCGTAGATTTACTCATACCATCTAATTTTTTTACAGCTAAAAAATATTGTATTTTTTCTTCGATATCGCTTACTATAAGATGATTTTCAATTGGGTGAACCTCATAATTTGCCAACACTTCATCTATTATATTTCTTATTTTAAGTTGTTCTAAATTAGGTAATGCTAATGTTAATTTTCCTGTTAACTTAATAGTTACTTCTTCATTGCAATTCAAGAACATCACTCCTATTGTCACATAGGAGAACATAAGGTATAATATAACAATCTCCTATGCGAGATATTTTAGAAGAGAGTTTTTTATCTTTGAACGGATGGAACTCTCTTCTTGTTTTATATTATTCATGTCCTTTAAGATGTTTCTTGAATTTTATAAGTTACGTCGCAATATGTTTCTAATGTGATAATTCAACAATCTATTGTATCTTTATATTCATCTAGAGTTTTTAAATATTCATATCCCTGTTTTATAAAATTTGGTGCAGAGTCTTCTATATTTGGTACAAAATTATAAACACTAGAAAACACAAGAATCCCCTCTTTTCTAGTATAAATTCCAACTTCTAAATGTACATTAGTCTTGTTACCATTTTGATTATCAACCTTTATATAAGCATTTTCCAATATTTCTTCTGTATTTTTCGTGCATAATTTAAAATCAGGATATTTAAAATTTAAATTTATCCCTGCTGGAATTCTAATATTTTGTTGTAATGCCATGTTAAACCTCCTCTGGTATCCACCATTGTATTATTATTTTTTTACTCGTTAGGGTGTTTAAATTCATATAAGTAATATTATAATCGTTAGATTGCAAAGCCCCTAAAGTAATTGCACTATTTGTATTTGCGTTTGCAATTACAGTTCTAGTATCTGCGTTTACATAACCATTTATAAACTGTTTGCAAGTAATAGTCCCATTACAAGGTGTAGATCCGCAAGTATATTTAAGGGTTATAGCCTCAGCTATAGCTAGTTTTCCATTAAACTCATCTCGTGAAAGTACCAATGTTCCACTATCATCTAATATATATTCTTTAGTTATACAATTTTTCATCTTATTTGGAGAATATGGCTGTAACATTCCTTTGCTTACAGCTTGAGGGCATTCAATTGAAACATTACAATGTCCTTCTGCAAAAGCTGTAACAACAATATGTGTTATACCAGAAGGTATGTAATTTAAATAATCTCCTTGTAAAACTATAGAATCATCTGAATTTATTTGAGATATTACACCAGATTGACCATCTGATAATGTTACTGTATCTCCTGTTTTAAAATAATTTGATGTATTAGCCGATACAGAATAACTACAATTTATTTTTAATTCAGTATCAGACACTTTAGTAACTGTATTAACTAAACATCTTGGTGATATAAAATAAATTGCAAAAGAAGGATTTTTTATTAAATTTTTTGCATTATTTATACTTAAATAACCAGTTATAAATTCATATTTATTTTCTTGTGTATTGAATTGAGAACAAATTGTCTCATTAATTCTAATACTATCAGATGATATTATCATTGGATACATAGACAGTGTTCCAACTCTTTCACTTTTTACCCATATACCAAATTTCAAAGAAAATTGAGAACCAGAATGTAATAAATTATCTGGTATATTAAATAATACTCCAACACGACTTATAAGACAGCCTTGAGCATTAAACTGAATGTTTTTATATCCGTTGAACTTAGAACTGTTTACAATTGTAATTGGTATAACATCTGGTTGAGCTAAATATACAATATAATGATTTCTCATATAACTTAAATTACCCACTGTTATTGTTTTGTTCGCAACTATTGTATTAGTATCATAAGATAAATTAAATTCAGGATTTATGACTAAATTATCCCCGATTATATTTGTAGCACCACCTTCTCCTATATAATTTCCATCATCAAAATTTATTTTTGAATTTCCCATAATGAATTGAGAACTTGTATTGGTTAAATCCATCTCACTTATATTATAATAATTTCCTTCTATTAATGTAGTAATTTTAGAAATACCATCAAGCATAATAGGTTGTGTAATACATAACCCATTATACCATCTATCATTACCTTCAAAATAATTCCCAGCAATAAATGTTTTTCTACAATTATTTAAATAAATGGCAGAAGCATTTATAACATTATTGTTTATATCTAAAAACATTATTTCATTACCCGGTAAATTATTTATCGTTCTATAATTACCTTCTATATCATTATTTTTAATAACGTTACTTGCTCCTATATCAATAAATATTGGTAATCCCAAATTGTCTGTTATATTATTATCTTCTATAATATTTGCATTACACACTGCATTTTTTTTGCAATATATAGGCGCCCTGCAATTTCTAATACTATTGCCTGAAATAATATTTCTACAACACTCTCTATTAAGTTTAATTCCATATCCAAATCCTTCTATAGAACAATCCTTAATCTTATTAATATAAAAAGAATTTGCCTGTATTGCTATAGAATTTATATTTCCAGTAAAATCATCAGGCAAACTAAAATCTTCTGAATGAAATGATTTCATACCTCCTACTGCATACAATTCACTGAAAATATTGCTTTTAACTAATGAATATTTTAGCCTTAAATTTTCTATACTGCAATTTTGTATTACCTGCCTAATACCTACATAATCCCATGTTCCTTGAAAATCAATTAGAACTATTTGTTTATCTGTATATAATACAGAACCTAATTGTCCCACTAAATGTACATTATAATGTTGATCGTTTATAACTAATGATTTAGATACATAACATATTTTATTCATAGGAAAACTTAAGTTATAATTACTTAAGTTGTTGTCGAGATAATTTTGTATAACTTTCCAATCGTCTGTTATTCCATCACATTTAGCTCCTAAAAATCGTACATTAACAGTCATGTCTGCCATTTGCGACGTAAGTGCAGGTACTTGATTTATATTTTCTTGCACATCTTCGGTTAAACTTCTTAATGCCACACTGTTATCTTGTAAATTTGCCCCATCTGCCATAATAGGAACATGATTTACAAATTTCCATATATTATAAGTGATTTTTTCTCCACTTTTCAAAGCCCAATCCACTAAATCAATCCTAGCACCTGTCATTGTATAATTATCAATCAATGCTAATCTTTGATTCCCCAAATAAAAAAGCTCCACATGATCCGTTTCGGGATTATATGGAACATCCGTTATTGTAAAACTTGCAGTATTATCTTCTGTGGCCGTAAAACTACCAGCTTCAAAATTCACCGTATCTTTTATTAAACCAAATGTTGTATCTATACTTTGATTTATTTCTTTTTGATTCGTACCAGAAATTATGGCAAATGTCGTGCTTGAACTTGCTACGGCATAATCAAATGTAGTACTTGATACTGTAGCTGTAACTTCTGCAGCATTTCCTACCGCAGCATTAACTTGATAATTCCAAGCAAACGCACCTTTATTGTTTGGGGCTATATAATCTCCTAATGTACCCGCATTTGTATAACCGTATAAAATTTCGCCTTCATCTGGATCTTCTGCAAATAACCCTAACTCACATATATATTGCCCTTCTGTAATAGTGGTATTATTTATTGTCCCACTTATTATAGCTACTTGCAATTGCGTATTTTGAGTTATAGAACTTATAGAAACATCAAATTTATAATCTTTTAAAACTGTAAAAGTTTCAGGATTGTCACTTTCTGCTAACTGTCCTGATCCTATTTTCATTTTTGTAAAATTTAATGGTATTCCAGCTTGAACTTTATTATATAAATCTTCTCCTTTTGCTGTTATAACCATATTATTAAATACTGCCATTTTAACATCTCCTTTAAGATATTATGTTTGTTATATTTCCGCTCACAACCATATGTGAATAAGGTTTCATACTTATAGGGTGTTTAGGTTGTATCATTTGAATTGTAACTGTAGTATCACAGCATACAATCATATGTGAGCAAGTTTTAAAATTTACAGCCGATTTTCCTACATAATTAATGCGAACTCCTGAAGGCTTAGGAATTATATATCCATTGGCAATTAGGAGTTCTTTCAATTGTCCTATGGCACCTTCAATTACTGCCGTCATGGACATATCCTGATTATCTATAATATTTAATTTTAAATCCGGAAACATATTATTCCATATTGTATAGATTTCTGGTAGCGTACCTTGCCACATGTTTTTACCTATTTTTGCCTTTAAAACAAGCCTATAAGTTTCATCATCTAATTTAGGATCGAAATCATCTGTAGGTTGAAAATTAAGAACTCTATTAACACCAATTATTTGTCCTAAGATATCAAGTTGATTTCCGATTGCATTATCTAAATCAAAATTCTTGTCAAATCCTTTTATACAATTATAAGTGTCATCAATTACATTCAAAAACGCTGATAACCAAGCTATGAATTTAGGCTTATCTCTATGTTGACTTGTTATATGATTTAAATAAGCATCTATAGCCATTACATCACTCCTAACTCACATTGACAGTTATATAGTCTACACTTCCTCTGGTAATCTCATTGAAAGCTATATCTATATCGGAAGTATCTTGAGATTGTCCGTGTCGTGCTGCAGTAGCAGAAACAATAGAAAAAGCCGGATTTTTTAAATCCGACATTGCAGAAAGAGCAGAACCCCATATAGCTGATAATGAAAGGTCTGACCCTATTTTTAAACTATTTAAATATAATTCTACTGCACTTTTTATATCCTCTGTATTTTGTGTTGTATAAGTAGAATTTAATGCTTTAACATTTATAGTTACATCTATATCTACATAAGTAGGCCTATAAAATCTACGTATTACAGGATTATTAAAAGCATCCCACATTAAATTATTGTTTGAATCTGTAATTTGTACTTCTGTAGTTCCATTAGTATAGCACCCCGGAGTTTTTTTAATGTAAATAGCATTGGCTATTTCCTGATTTACTCCACCTTCTACAACTGCTGTAATTGAATGAGGTGGCAATCCTCTTGAATCAACTAAATTAGTATCATTTTCATATACTTCACTTCTTGTTACTCCTGTAAGTCCTGCTATAGCACCTTTTATCCCATCTAGTACTGTAAGTGAAGGTAATGCTGTACTTATTTGCTGCCTAAGCCTTAATTCTGCATCTGTCTCCACGTATGAACCCAACTCTGCTGAATCTGTATTTGTTATTCCAGTCCAGCCATATTGAGGATTGAACATTTGAATTATATCTCCAGGTGAAGCGGCAATAGGTCCAGGTAGTTCGCATGTTAATATTAGTCCTTCAACTACCCCTGATTCTGGGATAATTATAGATGATGGCAAATCCCATTTGATGTTACCTTTATCTACTGCAATAGCACCTGTTATTATAGATCCTGGGTTCCCTGTTATTCTTGCAGGGCAGGTACTATATGTAGCTTCTTTCCTTTTTATCCCGTTTATTTTTACAATACCATCTAATCCTGTACTTACTGCTGTGGCTGGACTTCTATTGTTATAACTTAATTGTGCCACAAGCAGAGTATCATATATTTTTTCTACAACCGTAGCTATCCATTGATAATCCTGTGTATCTTCTCCTAAATAAAGATCCTGGCCAAAGATATTTTTGCACATAGCGATTAAGTTATCTCTTATATCAATATAGGTCGTGAGGTTTAATCCGCTTTGATCAACGAAAGGGGAAAAGTAAGCCATATGTGCCCCTCCTTTCTAAAAAGTTTTTGCAACTGTTACATTTCCAGAAGGTGTTGTAACTGTGGCTGTAAAACTATAAGTTCTGTTTTCAAATGTACTGTTAAAATCTTTTATTGAAGTTACATTAGGAGTATCCAAAATATAAGATTTAATGTAAGAATCCACCCAATCCACACTTACTTGAGAAGTAAACTTTCCTATAATATTCTGGAACAACGGAAAACCAAGCTCCTGATTCTCCCACCATTCAGATTTTAGAAGTGATAATCTTGTTTTAATTGCTTGTGCTACCGCAAACGCTCCCCATGTAATTGATTGCTGGTTCCTCCCAAAGCTGTAATCGCCGTTTTCATCTAAGATCCTATATCTCACAAGTAAATCACCACCTTGAATTTGAAAATAAAAACCCCTAACTTATAGGAGTCACATCAATTCCATTCATTTTTATTGTTGTAGCATTTATATTAATTTCATTTTCTTTTAAAGATATTTTTGTATTCCCATCTAAGCTTCTTAATTCCATAGTGTCCTTTGAATAATTCTCTATTCTATTTGGTTGAGAGTATAACCCAGGAATAAATATCCCATCCGAAAGCGAATGTTTCCTTAGCTCTAATTGATTTTGCACTCCGCCATAGCTCCACCATGCATCAATGCATCTGTCGGCAAAAATTATTAATCCCTCATCGCCTGCTTTTACAGGAAATGTTATACAATAATTTCCTGCTCGTAATATCACTATAGGAACATCTAAGAGTAATGATATATCAGTCCATACTTTGGATTGATCGGCTTGTATAACTAACTCTCTTATAGCTACTTGAGCAGTTACAGTTTGTTCTTCTGAATTGAAAGATTGCACTATAGCTGGAGTTGCAACACGTAACGTACCCTGTATATTTTCTTTAAATTTTCTATAAAACTCATCATCGGATCCTAATATTTGATCTATATTTAAGTTTGTTGTATTCGCCACATAATCACCTCTAATTTGTTACAATTGGAATTTCCCCGCCTAATTGATCTATGGTCTCAAAATTACAATACCAAGAATCTCCTCGAGTATCTCCCTCATAGGTTACTTTTATAACTCTGTATATTCCATCTTTATCAAGAGAACGATATGCAGGAGTTTGAACATTGTTTGCTGTAGTTGTATTTCCACTTGCACTAGGAGGACTACCATTGTCGGCATTTACTAATTCTTTACAACGCCCCCATCTATCAACACCACTAAGATTATCATCATGTCTAATATCCTTTGTTGTATCTTCAGGATGAGAGTCATGCGCTGCGTATTGTCCTCCGTTGCCATCGTAAATAGCTACATGACTAGAACCGCCAGAACCTCTAAACAATAAATCTCCAGCTTTTCCTTCTGTTCCTATTTTATCTAAAGTGCTATATACAAAACCACCGCTCTCTGAACATTTAGAATATTGACTTCCACTAGGAGCTGTCATCGTTATTCCTGCTGCTGCATAACAAGTTTCTGCAAATATGGAACAATCATATAATTCTTGTCCAGATGAGTTCGTGCCTCTTCCTCCTAGAACATATATAGCTTTCCCTTGCGCACATTTACCTACTATTTCTTTTGCCTTATCTATAATCTTCTGCCTAGTTGAATTGGTAGATGAGCCTGTATTGCTTGAAGACGGAACCGTATTATTACTACCACCTATACTTATCTGTTTTGCCCTAACCAAGCTATTGTCTATGTGTATAAGACTATTTACCTTAATTGCGGGATTCAATAAGCATTGACCAGATATACCATAATCACTTTGTTCTGGTGTACCTATAAGTCCACTGGAAGGACTTAAATCAAATATTTCATCTTCGGGCATATCATCCATCTTGATCATGTTCAGTTGACCATTATCCATATAGTATTTACATCCATTACTCTCTGCAATTTGTCTTAGATAATCACTGGATTTTCCGAAGAATACTTTACCTCTTGTAAGTGCTGGAGCTTTACTCAATACACTTGAAATACTTCCTAGTGATACAGGATATTGAGCTTTATTTACTATGTGGTCCACAAGCGACCTTGCTGTCTGCCCTCTAAGCACAGAATAATTTGCTATATCATAATTAATAGCCCTGTCACTATCAAGGGCTATTATTGTGAGTCTATATGTTGTACTATCTTCTTTACCCCTTATCGTTTGTAATATATCTCCATCAAAGATCAATCCATATTGTTTTCCCTCATATCCTGCTTCTAGTGTAACTCTGGTAGCAGATAGAATTATTGCATTTTCGGTTTGAGCATTTAAATTATATATAGTTATTTGTGAAAAATTAGGTTCCATCTGTATAGTTTTAACAATAGAGAATGCACACCTTAATTGTGATACATCTACTCCGTTCCCTTGTGCATCAGTTACTGTAACTCTATATCTTCTACCATAAAGTATTTCACCCTCTTTTTGACTTCCTTCCACAACTTCATAATCAGTAGATTCTATAGTCATGGTTTGTGCATTAGCACTAGGAGTTCCAGTTGTACCTGTGAATTGATTAAAATACTCTTGAGCTTTCTCCTGTCTTCTAGATAAGTGAGCAACACTTGCATTAGGACGTTCCCAACAAAAACACATAGCTGCTGTTAAATCTGCTATACTTCCGTTTCCGGTCATAAAATTATCATGTGATAAATATCCACTTTTATTAATCCATTCAAGTGATGCTCCAGTACTTCCGATATTTCCAGATAGTTCTGCCCATAGAAATTCCAATTGATGGGTTAAGTCTGTTCCATATGCCTCAAGCTTACTCCTACGTTCAAAACTCCACTGACATAAACCAAAACCAATACCATTACCTGCCTCAATTAAAGATTCGTTGAACTCCGATTCTGCTTCAATATTACCCATAACCGCAGCAACACTTTTTTCTGGAAGTCCTTTACCTCTTAAAAAGCCCCATACAGTTTGCTGTATACTCATTTAATATCACCTACTTTAATCATTATCCAACCACAAAAGCGCAAAATCTGTGCTTAAATTTGTATCATCTGGTATATCTGCAAGTAGACTATCGTCTGTCTTAACCAAGTAAGCCTTGCCTATCTGCAAATATTCATATTGTTCCAAAAGATTTATTCCAGTCAAAAGTGGTATAGATGAAATTATGGGATTTCTAGAAGAATCCATTATATCCATAACCCAATATTCAGCTTCGCTGTTATATCTTAAAAAGAAATAAAACTTTACGTTCTTTCCATTCACAGGAATTGTGCTTGAAAAAGTATTATTAGGGTCTGTTGTTAAAGGTACTTGTACCGCCATTTAATCACTTCCAATAAAAAAAGACCACTTAATGTGACCTTATATAATTTTTAAACTATTAGTCTTTGCTTGCGATCCACCGTTACCATTTACGATTACGCAAGCTTGCGTATGTGTAGTAAAATCAATGTTTTTCGTGAATTTACCAAAAATTTTTCTCCTAATAATTAGATGCGTGGAGTTCTCCACCTATCTCCATTATTCTTTGTATAGGCCTTTGTTTCTAATCTTTCCCTTAGAAACTCTTCCTTCTATAGTATAAATTATTTCTTTATGTTCTTTTTCAAAATTTTCTGCAACAATCCTACTACTTACTAATACTTTATCCTTCTTTGTAAATAATCCCAAGTCCATTAATTCTTTCATTTCACATCCCATCTCTACAGTTTGTCTTATTATATTTATTGACAGTTGAGATGGTTTTAAACCACTTTTATCAACTCATAAAAAAGAGATGCTTTCGCACCTCTTGAATTTTCATGAAACTATTCATTTTTAGATATTTCATTAGCATTAATTTTATTGGTTATATAATCAAACACAAAACTCTGGCAATCTTTTTCGGGCACAGATGAACACTCATTCACATATTCCATTATTAAGTTTTTATCTCCTGCACAATAATTAAAATCTATCCACAAAGGAATTATTTCTTTAATTTCATATGTGTAAACCGAAACATTTAATTTTTTTATAAGATTATCTATGTCCTTACTATTTTTATAACATATTAAAATCTTCCTTATTTTTTTATCTGGATATTTCTGTTTTAATAAGTCCCCATAATTATATAATTGGTATAAATTTTCTTCTTCTAAATTGTCCTTTTTTAATCCCATAATTACAATCTCATCTTCTAGAAATATCACCATATCAGCTTTTAATTCCCCTCTGATTGGATATTGCCACTGTATGTCTTCTATAGGGTAATCTCTATTTACAGCTTGATCTAGCGCTAAAATCATATGATTTTGAAGTATACCTTCTTTATTCAATTTTCTATTTTCAAAATTATATGAATAATTATCTATTCTGTTGAATTTATTTTTTAATAAGAATGTTTTAGTTAAATCTTTTTCTATGGAACCTATAATATTATTATAATTATTTATATATTTAGTGTATTCCTCAGTGCCTTTCTCAATTAATATCACAAGAGAATATTTTTTAATCCATAATGTAATTAATTCAATAGCTTGAAAATCATCATTATATTTTTTGATCTGTTTTATTATACCTCCTCTCCACTTTAATGGCAATATTTGAACCATATTACCATAATCAAAAAATCCATATTTGGTTTTTACCGCCATATCATGCCATCCCTTTCTATAAACTTATCATCAAGCAATCTTCATACTATTATTTTCCTTTTATCAACACCTAAAAAGTCAAATAGTATTTCCCAATAATCTTCACTCGTCAATTCATCTGTACTGTAAATATCTCTTCCAATAACACTTGAAACATATCGAAGACTCCCTGTTTGTCTGATGTCCGTATTCACAATTGTACACCTCCACTATATGATACGTGGAAAGTTTTGTTTTTACTTGGTATATCTGTAGGGTGTCCTTTATCTTCTAGCCATTCTTTGACTTTATTTACCACCGAATCACTATACTTAGTAACTGTTCCTTGCCACGCTCCATTAGTTTCCCATACTGCTGTTTTTTCACTTTCTTCAATGTCTAATAATTTTAATATTTCATTTACTGCCATATATGCTGGCTTACCTGATTTAGAATACATCCCTACCATATTACCTATTTGTTTAGTATCGTAATATTTTTGATCTGCTTGTATGTCTACAGGTATATCAATTCCAGCTTTTGAGAAAAAGGATTTAGCTACTAACAATTTAATAGTATTGTCTACTCCGGCATAATCTAATAATGGTGTTAGAAACTCTAATGACTTATTTACGTTTTCAAGTTTTTCCAATTGATTATTTGGGGATTTATTTGACGTTTCATTAAAATTTTCTTCAACCTTTTGTTTGATTTCCTGCAATTTAAAATACCCCTTAACTAATTGCCTTTGTACTTGCCAAGATAGTTCATCTTGCATTGGCTTTGTTATCATCAAATATCCACTTTCTGTGAATGCTACTATTTCTTTAGCTGCATTTAAAGCATGGTAATCAACTTCTTTGCTGACGATTAAATCGCTAGCAAAATTACTTTGCTTCGGAATTAGAAAATAATCTTCATTTTCTATAAGCTTCGACTTGTTATTTCTAAAATTATCTCTTATTATTTTAGAATCTATATTATGCAATCTGGCAATATCCCACGTTGTAACAACTCTTTGATTTTTATATTCTTTAATCCTCAATTGATTACTATTAACAATTATAACTTCATTCACATTGCATCTTCTCCTTCTTTTTTCAATCTTGAAAGAGACTATCCTTTATGATACAATATTTCACAGAGAATAGTCTCTGCGTAAAGATAATCTTGCTCCGTGGAAAGAATTAAGATTATCTTTATTTTTTTTGCTTTTCTCTTTTCAGTAAGTCTTCTCTGATTAACCCCAATATATATTCGTTAAAACTTTTTTCTATATCTACCAATAAATATTTTACCTTTTTATGGAGTTCATCATCAAATCTTACACTTATTTGTTTAATTTTCCTCACCTCCTATTATTATTATAGTTTCATGAAACTATAAAGTCAAGAAGTTAAGGAGTATTTTTAATTCTCTTCACAAAAAATATTGTATCATAGATTTTTTTAATACCTCTACTATTTCTAAAAGTGTTCTTTACACGATATTGCGTCAAGCCCTGTAATATCAATGCTTACGTGAATATTTTTTATTTTAAAAATTTTTTAAAAGGGTAATAAATACTATTGACATCTTTTTTATATAGTAAAAAAGAACCACATTTAAGTGATCCTTTAATTTATATATTTTTATTTTTCTAAATCAGTCCATTGGAGCATATCCTTCTTGAGTATGTTTTATAATTTCGCCTGTTTTCATATTAACTAGGTACTCACATACTTCATAATAATCTTTATAATTTTCAACCACACGATAATAGTTTTCATTATTATAATTAGCTATTCTATACGATTCATCTGATGAAATATCAAGAATGTATCCATCATCTAATTTTACTTTTGATTTAACTAAATCTAATGCTTGTTCAGGAGTTAGAATGGTATTAGAGCTTGTGTCTCCTATATTAGTAATATCCAATGGTGTTATTTCATTTGTAGTATTATCTATTTTATAAGTATCTCCAGTTAGAGCATCTACGAGAAAATCATATTGATAAAAATTATTTACTGGTTTATTATCCACTTCATGATATAAAGATATACGATAATAATTACTACCATCATAACTATAAGTTCCCGCATTCCAAAATTGTAAATTTAAACCAAGTGTAACCTTTGACTTTATAAGACTCAATGCATCTGTTGCATTTATTATAGGATATAAATCATTATCACTTATACTTCCTTGTAGCCCCAATGCAAATATATTTTTTGTACCTTTATTCCCTAGTAAAGTTTCTATAAGATTATTATTTGCACTCTCTGAATATCCTGGATATTTGTACTCTCCCACTAAAATTATTGGATTTCCATTTAAAGCTGCAAAAGCTGATCCACTTAAGGCATCAGGAAAATCCGCACCAGATGCTAATATTACTGTACTCATATCAACATCATTGCCAAAAGTAGCTACAATATCTAAATTTCTAGAAAATCTATCACTTTCCGTAGCTATTCTTTCTACATTGGGAAATTTAGAAGCTACATTGTCACTTATTATATCCGCGCTTCCTAATACATAAGTTTTAGGAATAGTATTATCTGAAATAAACTTCTTTTGTATAGAATCCAAAACACCTTGTTGAGAAAGTATTATAGGCATTTGTAGTTTTCCGGCTATAGGAGCTATGCTTAATGCATCAGGAAAACTCTCTCCCGTAGTTACTACTACTCCGTTTTCAGTACCTATTTTATTTGCTATAGCTATTGATGTTTGGTATCTGTTCGCTCCATATATCCTTTCATATTCTATTCCTGCATTCTTTAAATCATCTTCTGTCAATGTAGATACAACGCCAGGTCCTCCAACTATAAAAACTTTTTTTACTCCTAATTTAGCTAATTTGTTCGTATCTACAGCAAATTCTAAAAAAATAGGAGCATTATACTTTTTAGCCAAAGGTGCTGCACTCAAAGCATCTGGAAAATTCTCACCACTAACTATGACTGCATAATCTGACTTCTGCCATCCTTGTTCTATAATTTTAATATTTGTCTCATATCTATTAAACCCACCCAGCCTAGTAACCTGCAATGAATCAGCCTTAACACTAATTCCAAATAGTAAAGTAACAACTACACAAATAAATCCTATAAGTTTCTTCTTCATAATCAAAATCCCCCTTTTTTAATTCCATAATACAACATTTCAAGGAGGATTTAAACTATTTTTGGCATAAAAGGATTTTGTGTTATTTTGTAGAATTATCACTTTCTTTTATTTACTCCCGATTACCCAATCCCAGAATTTTTCTAATAAACTCTCATCTGCCTTCTGTACCTTTTGGTCACCGTTGTTAGTTGTGTTACTTGTTTGAGGTCTTGCGGATATTTTAACAGTTTCTACAGCTACCACAAGTATTTCTCTCATAGTAACCGTAGCTCTCAACCCAGAATGCGTAGTATTATCATCTTGCGCGGATATTGTTTCTACCAGCATGTTTTGATATACGCCTAGACGTGTTATAACTTGCACAGGTATTCTTTGCTCCTGCAATGTTCTTAATACACTATAAGCACTAACTGACCTTGATTGTCCATCAGCAAATTGTCCCACCTTTATACTCTCCATAACATCAGACATACCTATTTCAAATGTAAGTTCTTTGGGTTCCATATAAGCATGATCCGAGATATTTGCTCCCGTCTGAACAGGGCTTTGAGTTATTGTTAAATTGGTATCATGTTGTATAGAAAAATAAGCATCAAATACATAATCGCCTATTGAGGTATCAAAATAAGCTGTAGTTTCTACTATGTTATCTGCCATTATCCTATCACTCCTTGAAGATTTCGAGTCTTGATACCATTATTGATTTTACTGTTAATCGCATTTGCTGTTCCTGTAGGGGTAGTTCCATAAATATTAAAATTATTAGTTGTATTATTGTGGTTGGTTTGAGTAGATGTAGAGTTTTTATTATTTACTGTATTACTCTGGGGTAATATATAAGATTTAATAGAAGATGCGCCTTTCTTTACGCTTCCTGCAAACCCTTCTACTTTAGACTTTATATCACCTGGGAGATTTTTAATATCATTTATGCCTTTAACTAATGGAATATCTTTAATTTCTTTTATTAATTTCTTAACTTTTTCCCTAATTCTATCTATAAAATTCTCTATACCTCCCCAAAAATCATTCCATCCATTTTTAATATCTTTTATTGCATTAGCGCCATCTTTGAATTTATCAAAGAAGCCTCCTATAACTGATTTTCCACCCCTAAAGTAAGTGAATATATCATCTAATGCTGCTATTATAAGAAGTAATATTCCTAAAGGCCCTGTGGACAAGGCTATTTCTAAAGCTATTACTAATGCGATTATAGCCTTGAGTGGTGCTGGTATTTTTCCAATAACTTCTATAATAAAACTTATTGTATTAATAATAGGTTTCAATACAATTCCTATTGTTTGTATTGCATCTAAAATCAATCTAAATAGAACACCCAGAATTGTTCCGATAATTTTTGCTGCTTCTGGAATATTCTTGAGCACCCAATTAACAAATTTATTTAAAGATTGATGCATGTCTGCCAAAGGTCCGGCAGCATATTTTGAGATATAATACCCGATCCATTGGAAAGCCAAACTTCCTGCCTGTTTTAATCTTTTAAATTCAAAAACTATACTCCTTACGAGTTTCAATTTATCTTCTGCATCAGATGGAAGCTTTAATTGTGATGAATCCTGCCTTAACTGATTAAACTGTTGTAACAGTTCTGGGCTTAACCAAAGATCCTGCATAGATATTTTCATAGTCTTTAAGGCCATATCTACTTCTCTGGCATTTTCTTTTGTAGTCCATAATTGCATAGCTAATTTCTGGTATCCTAAATCTTGCTTAGCCAGTCCTGTAAGTGTTTTCCATGCTGATACTACGGTTGCTACAACTGTTGCAAATCCCGCGGCCATTACCCCTAGTGATACTTTGGAGGTCTTAGCCAAATCCTCTACAGCTTTTCCACCATTTTCTCCTAGTAGTAATAAAGACTTTTTAGCATCATCACTATTTTCAGATACCTTTTCTAAAGCTTTTGAAGTTACACCCAATATAGCAGGAAGATTATTAAAAGTTTCATTTTTTATATTAGAGTTTTGATTAAGAGGTACTTCTACGTGTTTTTGTTTGACCAATTCTGGGGGTTTTATGTTTTTCAAACTATCTGAAAATTTACTTATATCAGAATTTAATTTTCTAAATAAATCCAATAATTGATTTATGGGATACTTTACCTCTTTTAATTCCTTTGATATATTTTCTTTTCCTATAGGTATATTTGGAGATTTAATATTTTTAAATTTAGATGAAAACTCCTCTGCTTTTATATTTAAATCTTTCATGGCATTAGATATTGATACTATATCTTTTAATGCTTGTGCCGAAGTATTGTTTAAAGTAATCTTAGATATATCTAAAGACGAAAGTTCATTTACTTGTATATTTAGTTCCTTAATCAAACTTATAAGTTTGATTACAGATTCTTGAGATTCTTTTAATCTATCTGAATTAATATTGCTAAATTCATACGAAAGTCTATTTACCTTTTCGTTTAATTCTCTAATTAATTCTTTAAGACGTGTAATTGATTCTTGAGATTCTTTTGTTTTTTTAGAGAAATTCTGCATAGTTTCAGAAGACTTTTTAATATTATCTTCTTTTAATTCATCTGTTTTTACGTTTTTTAACCCTTGTGAAACTTTAGTAATACCTTTATACAATAAATCCACAAGGTTTATAATTTGCAGAAAAGGGGCTTTAGCTTCTGGGAGAATTTTAGATACTATACCCATATTATCTTTTAAAGAACCATTGAATAATTGAAAGAATTTCTGTAAAGAAGACATATTGTCTTTATTATTATTTGCAAAGTTTTTTATATTTCCTTCTGCATTTTTCATTGTCTGCTGGAATTGATTGTAGGTATCTTCGTTGAATTTAAAACCCAGTGAAATAACATATTCCTTGATAATATTCATATCCATTGCGTAAACACCTCCATTCTGACAAAATAAAAAAAACCGTTCCTTATTGAGAACAGTTTTTCTTGTTATTTTTTATTGGAGTCAATAAAGCTTTTTCTATTGGCCAATTACGACATAGTCTTAATCTTAAAGCACTTGGATTTATATTATATTCTTCTGCCCATTCTGATAAACACTTAATTTGTCCTTTAAATTTTATCATTCTATTATTTGTTCTATTACGTTGTTGTTCCTTGATATTACTCCATTTGCAGTTGTTTGGAGTATAACTTTCGTTTACATTTATACGATCTATCGTTAAATTATCTTTATAGCCGTGAGATATCGCCCAGGTATAGAAGTTCATAAAATTATTTTTCCATTCATCGCATACTTTAATTCCCCGTCCACCATAATTTTTATACCCTTCATGTTCAGGACTATAACATCTTCTTTTCATAGCAAGCCATGTATTATACATTTTAGTACCTTTCATATGGTGAACTGTACTTTTGTTAGATGTAACTTCTTTTCGATAACACCCACAGCTTTTAGTGCAATGCTTCAAATTATGACCAGACACAATAGTTGTATTACCACAATCACACATACATTTCCACATTAGTCCCATAGTTTTACTAGAATGAGAATATCCAATAACTATTAACCTCCCAAATCTTTTTCCTGTTAAATCTTTCATACGCGTCATTGTATCATCTCCTATTTATATTATACCATCAATTGAAAGTAGTTGCAATTAATTTTATACAATGTTATAATATTTGTTTGAGGTGATAATGTGAATAAATATGGGTTAAAAAATAGAACTAGGATATCCAATGCAATAGACACAGAACTTTATAATAAATTAACACAACTTTCTAAAGATACCATGATACCTATATCAAAGTTACTAGATAAAGCTATTGAATTGGTTTTAAGGGAATATAATAAATAACATGCTAGTATATTCCCTCTTTCAGTTGTGATGCCTCTATAGATCTTTTTTGGTTCTCGGCTTGAACTGCCAGCATTTCATGAGCGTCCAGCAAATCATCTAACGTAAATACACCTTCTATTAAATCTCTATGTGACCACATTCCCGCAATCACTGGAGCATATGCAAAAACATCTATATTTTTAAATTCTACTGGAATATATTCAACGCTGCGAGGCTCGAATTCAAGTCGATTTCGCCGAAAAAACCACTAACATTAAACATTAAAGACTGTACAGTCAAATTCAATATTAGTGGCGTATCTATACCCATTGTTCCCCATGTCCCATATTCATTTAAAACAGGAGGTGAAACTTGAGAAGTTTCGTCATATATTTCATTTGTTACCATCAAACAGTTTCTTTGAATATAATCAAAGTCCTCTTTTGGAAGCTTTGTTATTTCAGTTAGTATATTAGCTATATCACTGCCGGTTATTTCTTCTTCTTTCATATCTTTGTTTTCATTTTGATCTAGACCTTGTAATTTCCCTTTAGCCTTTTTAACATCCATATCTTTAAATATGGGTGCTAATATTCCAACTAGCTTAAAAAGCACATAGGAACCAGTCAAGGCGTCAAACTTATGAAGAACAAATTTGCGACCATTAATTTCTATAGTCTTAGAATCTTGTCTTTTATTAACCGTTCCTGTATTTTCCATACATAATCACTCCCAGCTTTATCCTATATTAAACTTTGATCTATATTAGCAGCCATAAATGTCCATGTTACCATTTGGCCCTGTGCTTGGTACGGTTTATCTGCCAACTTCTGCGGAGATACTCCTGTTGCCACTGTAAGTTCACCTAATGCTATATTTTTAATTCTGATAGTTGTAGCTGCCCACTCGGAAGTTGACCCTTTAACATTTATATAGTTATACCAATTAAGTAGATTTTTGTGCAACAAAGAGTTCTGCTGCATTGTTATAGCTACAGTTCCATTATCTCCAGCAATCTTACTTACTAAAATTCTTCCATCAGCTGCGACATCATGAGTTGTCTTGGTAGTTGCCATAACTATGGAAATGGAACCTAGTCCTGCTCCAGCTGAACTAAAAGATGCAAAATAAGGAACATCAAAAGTAACCGTAACATCTTGAAAACTATAAGTACTAAAAGCCATATTCAGCACCTCCTATCTATTTTCATATAATCCAATTTTGACATTGTGGAAAGCACCCGCAGTCTTTATTAATACATAAACCGGAGGTGATTTCCTTGATTCCCTATCCGCCTGACTTTGGCTAGAAACAGAATCAGCTAATATTTTATATCCAGTTGTAAGTACGTCCCCTGTTTTTACACTTAAAACAGAAGCACTATTCCATATACCAGGTGCTATAAATCCTATTTTAACTGCATTTTCAAGTGGAGTTGTAAGGGCATTTTCAAGCATCTGCATACCATCATCAGTTTGTGGCACTTTTGATAGATCTATGAATGTATTAAGAACTGCAACTTGTAGGGCATTAGTTAACATATCTATATTAAGTACTTCATCAAAGAAGGTACCATCATGCATAACCCCATTTTCGAATAGGTTATATACACTTCCACGATTTACATAAGCATTTCCGTTATAGGATTTAATCTTGGTAAGTTCTGTACCCTTTAGTGGCTCTGCTGTAATCCCTATTTCTGGTTTTGCAAACAAGGTATATGCACTGTTGGATGTTTGCGTATTTGCTCCCATAGCATAACCCATAATTGCTACAGCTGATTCTACATAAGTTGTCGTACCATCTATATCAGTAGCACCGTTAGTAGCACCTATTTTTAAAGCTTCTGATACATCATTTGTTTCTCCTGCAGTTATGCGTATTTCACTACCTTCTCCATAGTTTGGAGATGTTATCACATAGTGATCCACGGAATATTCTACAGTTACATTTGAATATGTGCTTCCGCCTATAGCGTTAATTTGTTTTTGCATTTCTGCAGCTGTCTTATCCCCCGTTGTACAATTGGCTAAAGTTAAAACCACAGTATGATTTGTCTCATCTCCATCTACAGCTATTTGAAATTCATTTGCTGCTCCACTTTGAATATCGGTTGCTGCTCCAGCCCCACCTACTTCATATCCAACCGTTTTAACATTATTTGTTGAATATTGGCCTAGTGTTCTATGGATACCGTTCTTTGAAAGTATATCCATTATATTACCAGCTACCCCTGTTAGCACATCTTCGTCATGAGTAGTGTAAAAATATACTGATGACGGGCTGGCGGCTTCTATATATTGAGCAACCTCATGTATGTCTGTCACAGAAGCTCCGCATACTGTGCAAGCATACCATTCTGAATTGGCATTTCTGCAAGCAGTAACTGCCGCAACTGCTGTTTCGGGTACCTGCCATCTTCCTATAGCTACTTTTGAAGGCTGTGGACTCTGTGAAAAGTATATTTGCGCTGTTAAATACTCCGGTTCATTTCCTGTCCATTCGTCAGCTATCATATCGGTAGACTTGTCGTAAACTCTCACTCTGGTATCTATCGGTATAATATTTGATTTTCCAACTATTAATCCTAAATTAAAATTTGTCCTCACTGCTGCCACAGGTCCGACATTAACAGAAATATCTACTATATCACTTAAAGGTAAAGTTGATGCCATTTTTTAAACCTCCTTTTTCTATAATAAAAAAGAGAGATTTTAACCTCTCTATCTACTTGTTATTAATTTTATATCTGTGTTAACAAAGTAAGGTATTTGACTTCTACGTACTACTAATTCATTATAAGAAGCTTGAAAATCTACTCTTTCCCACCATTGCCCATTAAATAACTCCGGTAATCTTACAGGCATGGTTACATCCGTAATTAAGAAAAGATTATTGACTTTAAAGTCTTCAAAATACTCTTTACTAAGTACTTTAAATCTTATTTTATCTGCATTATCATATGAGTTGGGTCCATAAAGGGTCCAATCTACTTTATGAACTCTTGTATATCCTGTTTCTTTTAAAGCGTAGTCTGAATCCTCTGTATTAAAAACTGTATCAAATATTCTTGCAATCCTATCATCTTGTGGTGTTATCCTTAAAAATACTATATCTTCGTCTATGCTCCATCCAGGGGATCCATTGGTAGGCCACGCAAGCCTCACCTTCCCTTGATTCTCTGGTAATGTAGGATCTATCCCTAGCATTTTACATGTTTCCGTAAAAAATATATCCTCAATTTGTCTTAATGTAAGTACTGTATCTTGTACGTCTGCCATAACATCACCTACTTACTAATCATTCTAGTGGCAATGGCATGATAGAATCCAAACTCATTCCAAGGGAATACATTAAATACCCTATATCTCTCGTTATTCCATAAAATCTCATCTGAGGTTCCTTGAAAATTATCATCTAAATGTGTTACATAAACAGGTTCTAAGGTCAGAATTGTTAATTCTCCTCCTGTTCTATCACCTTCTGGCACTTGTGTAATATCCTTAGCTGTAGCAGGAGTTATAATCCCTTGCATAGATATAGGGGTCTCAGCTTGAACCCATCTGCCACCTTGCCAATCTCCAGATTTACGATATACTGTAAACGGCTTTTTCTGCGCTATTCGTGGGTCTGTTATAACTCTACTTAAATTAATCATGTCATTCACCTTTATTCCTAAGCACATATGTTATACTTTTACGAAGGCTCCCAGTATTGATCAATGGTTTATCACTACCTTTTTTCTTTATTGTCAGAGGACTATTTGCAGTCCATTTATTCTCTGGTGATGTAAACCATGCCCGGGCAATATTTTGACCTAACATACCTATTTTGTTTAATTCGTCTGTTGGGTTACTTCCATCTAGTACAGCTTGAAAAGTTAATTTCATTTGTTCTGCTATCATTTCCTTAGAATTTTCTATAGCTGGAGCTAGAACAGGCCTCGGAGGAACTCTGAATAATGGTGATCCATGCTCTGCTATATAAAATTCATAAGCTTTACTATATGGCTTACCTCTATTAATATCATGTTGCATGGATTTTATCATTTGATTATCACGAATACCATTGCTATGAATATACAGAAGCTGTGCATTCGTGATATGTTCATGTATATTTGAGCTTCTTGATGCATTGTCTTCTTGGGGTATACCAATACATATAATTTTATTTTTTAAATCTTGCAATGTTTTTTTTATATCTTCTGTTAAATCCTTTGTAATCTTTACATCTATAAAATCATTAATCATGTTTTCACCTTCTCAATGGCATATTTCCATATATACCCTTTACATGTTTTTAATTTTTCTCTGCAACAATCAGATATACCAGATCTATTACATTTATAATTTAATGCTGCTTCTTTTATTGAAGAATAAGATCTTATAAATCTGCCTTCTAAGCTATATTGTAAAACTTTTTTACATTTTTTCTTATTAGCTTTATTAGTAGCTTTTATGTGCCTGTTATTGTAGGTATTATTATATTGGGGCGTACACCATTCAAGATTATTAGCTGAATTATTTTGTTTATAAAATCATAATCTTTTATAAATGCCTGTGCCGCTAAACGATGAACATAAAATTGTTTTGCCTTTCTATTTTTAGATAAAGAAACACTTAAATACCCCTTTTTAACGCCTTGTCTTAATATCTTTTCTTTTATGAAAGCATTTTGAGCATTATATCTGCTTAAACTTTTAATTCTTCCTAAATTACTAACCTGATATGCTCCTTCATAGCCTTTGATGTCTTTCCAAATTTCTTTCATAAAATCATCCCTAACGATATATTTGATTTTTAATAAACAAGTATACCGCCCGTTCCTATAAGTCTAGCCATACTAGCTAATTGAGTTCCGTATATGGTTAGCTTCCATTGAGACCATCCGTTTAAATCTTGTGTTATAATGCTATAATCTGTACTTACGGATACACCTCCAGCACTTACAGACGTATCTAACCCTCTGGCTTGACCTGCTTGTAATACTCCCGCTGCCCCACTATTAGGGTCTGCTGTTCCTTGTAAATATAAAGTAAGAAAATGGGCAACGAACCATCCCATAGCTACCTCCCAAGCATCAAACCATTTATCTTTTTTAATACAGGTAGTAGCTAAATTTATATACATTTGCATTATAGCTGTAGGTACTACAGGGTTGTTGTTTGCATCATTTCCAAATTGAGGATATACCTGTAAAAAATCTTCTACTGCATAAGGTGGATTGCTTCCAGTAACTACATTGGAAGCATCACCTATTAATCCATTTATACTAGACATAAAAAAATCACCTACTTTTTACTATTAGTAGATGATTTAGGTTTAGTATCATTTTTGGTTTCTTCTGGTTGAGATTCCTCCGGTTGAACTTCAACAACTTTTGGTGTCTCTCCTATAGCTACTTTATTTATTATTTTTTCATCCTGTTTAGATTCGGATATTATAATGTCTCCAGAATTTACAGCTAATTTAAAAGTGGGAGTATCTTTTACCCAATCAGGTAACTCTACAAGTTCATTATATTTTGTATATTTTTTTTCACCATTATTTATAAATTCAAATGTTTTTTTCGCAAATACTATCATTTTTACCTCTCTTTCTTATATACCATCTCTGTATCTTGCTGTCTGGTAGTATAAAAACTTAACCTGTCCTATTTGGCCTGCGTAACTTGTTAAATAAGCCAGTTGTGTAACATCGGGTTGTGTCATTATTCGGCTTAAAGGTACTGGTAAATCAAAATTAACTCTATCCTCGTCATTTACATAAGCAAACATTCTATCAGTACCACCAGTTCCAGCTCCTATACACCATCTTGAAGGCATAATAGCTAATTCTCTTCCTTGATTTTTAGCAAGATTATTTTGTAATAAAAATTCTAAAATAGACATATTACCTGCTTCTGAAACTTTTGTGCTTACAATATAAGTGTACTGTTCAGGCGGTATTAAAATATGATTTGCCATACCTGATAAATCATATTCTGAACTTACCCAAGTATCATTTATAACTTGGTTTATATCTTTTAATATTTCATCCGGTGTTTTATTTTTCCAAGTAGTCTGTGTACTTGTACCTGCTTCAACTAAAGAAGCTGCAATATTAGGATTGTTTAATAAACCATATGCATTTTCATCGGGTAGTCCCAAATAAACTATATAATCAATACTTTTGTTATAGTTAAGTCTTATGCCTTTATCTAATAATTCATCAAGTGAACGTCCTATATTTTGCAATTTGGCTTGATCTATGAAAGGTACCTTTAGTATATTGCTCCATGAATATACTTTAAAAATATCCTTAGTTATATTTGCTTGAATAACAGGAATATTGTTTGTTTGATTTCCAATTATACCTTTAGCATTTCCACCTGTTCCAGCATAATCTACGAAAGTATTAGAAGAATATTCTATCCATCCTCCGCCTGTCTTTGCTACTATATCCCTCATCCAAGTTACAGATGTAAGGGGGTCTAAAAGTCTAGGATCTCTTTTCTCTAGCTCACCTTGTAAAAATGCAAGCCCTGTGCCTACCGCTGCATCTGTAGTAGGCATTATTCCAGTACCTGGTATTGCAAATGTTTTACCGTTTAAATCTGCTAACATTCTCATTTCCTCCTTTATTCTTTTCTAAGATACTTTTAAGGCGTATTCCTAGAAAGTAGTGTGAGTTCTGCTGTTTTATTTGCATCTATGTCTCCTGTAGTCCATCTCGCATTAGTAATTTCTATTGTGTTTGTACCATCTGCTGCAGCTTCAAACCCTCCAACTATCCCTGCTGGAATAGCTACGTTTTCTGCTATTCTTAAGTAAACTTTTCCTCCAGCTGTCGGGGTTCCTACATTGCATGTAACCGTTACGCTTCCTCTTGAAATCACATCGCAAGGTTCACCAGGAAGATATGAACCTGTAGTTGGGTAATAATCCGTTGCTTGTTTTACCTGTCTGGCTGCGATACCTGAAAATTGAGCAGCTGTATTACTAGCTCCAAATTTTGTATAAGTATTATCAGAGTTTAAAACAACAGGATCTCCAAATACTATACTTGGCTCCTGTTCAACATTACTTACAATATTAGATTTAACTGGTCTATTATCTATAACTGCATCAACTTGTCTTGATACACTTCCGGGATATCCTAAATTTAAAATCTTTCCTATGCTTGCTCCTGGCATTTTACTTTACCTCCTTGTAGTGCGGATTGAATTTTTTAGCATATTCCATCCCTAAATTTTCAAATTTTTCCTTCTTTTCTGCATCGTTGCTTTTTAATTTGGACTGAACTTTTTTCCTTTGACCGTTTATTATAGATGCATAAGTAGTCTTTTTACTTGTAGATGGTTTCTGTCTTACAATATTTATCAAAGCATCACAAGCTTTTTTCTTGTCTGCAGGATCTTTTATTCCCGCGATTATAGGTTTCAATTCTTTTAATACTGCAACTTTATAAGCATTATCTTGACTACCTAATGGATTTATTGGTCTATCCTTTGGATCAGATATAGGAGCTTCGTCTATATTTTCAGGTGATATAGTCACGCCCTCTTCATTTGGTATATCTTCATCCTCATGTTCTAAAGAATGTTCTTCTGGTGTCTCAAGTTCTATTATTACTTCATCTAAGGCATCTTCTGGTTTAAGCTGTGCATGAACTTTTTTATCACTTTTTACCAAAGTTTCAATTACAGTAGCAAGTCTATCTAATTTAGCTTCAATTCCTGATACTGGTCCTTCATCTTGTTCAGGATTCATATAACCATTTATGCTATCTATAAGTTTATCTATTTTACCCTCCACACCCTCGTTGTCTTTAGCATCCTTAGAATCTGTAGATTCCTTAGTTTCTTCTTTCTTTTCTTCAGGTTCGGTATCTTTTGATTTTGGTTCTTCTTCTTTTTCAACTTGCTTTTCCTCTGCCATAGTATTTACAGCATCCAAAATCTCTTCTGGCTCTGCATCTGTTGCAAAGTGTTTTAATCCAAAGGCTGCTAATAAATCTGTTACTCTGGAATGTTTCTTAACAGGTAATTGTAATTTCTTGTTATCTGCCATTTTCTTTTCTCCTTCCATTTGGTTGTTTTTTGAATCTTTAATTGCTACACGATCACCAGCTCTTCCAGCCTCAACGACTGCAATGTGGTTACCACGTATATTTTTTTGTGAATATGTTCCATCTCCGTTATCTTCATAGACACAGTCATATCCACAACTCACCTCTCTTTTACCCTCTTGTATAGCTTTAATTAAGTCAGCATCATAAACCATAAGATCAGCTAATAATAAGTCAGATTCAGTATTACTTTGCCTTACATTTTGAGATGAGCCTTTAGTATAAAGCTGTGCATTTTCAGGCATTACCCAATTGATTGGGTGTTCGTTTGTTATGGGTTTACCATTGAATGAAGCCATTGCTGCGGGACTAAAAACTTCATCAGGGCTTCTATAAACCCTTACTTTCTGTCCTATTTTATCTTCAATGCCTATTTCTTCACCTAGATACTCATACCATCCAGTACGGGCTACAGGAACATTTTTACATATATAAAACCCTTCTGGTGTTTCTGTAATATTAGGTGAAATAGGGCTTCCAAAATACGCTCTCAATTCTTTATCACCACCTTTCAAGACAAAAAAATAAAAGTAGCTCAGCACTTCATCTCTGAAGTGCTGAGCTACTTGAGCTTCTAATCTTCTATAATACTATGTTCAATTATTTTATTATCTTTTATATTTATCAAATTATATTTCTTACATTTAGGCCGGCTACATTCTTCCTTTATAGTGCATCTACCTTCTATATCTATTTGCATTAAAATTCTATTACATTCCTTACATCTTATTGTCTGCATTTAACGTCTCCTAACTTTTTTTGTAATTTCTAGTGCTGTAGTATTAGCATCAGTGGCATATACATTATAGTTATTTGTTATAGTATGGGGTTCATCCCTTTCAATAGCTTTAACCATAGCTTTTATTTGTTCGGCTGTTTCAGCTTCATAAATATACTCTATGTCTCCAACTTTTACTGTATGTTTCATTTAATCACTTCCCTTAAGACAAAATAAAAAGCCTTATACAAGACTTAATTGGTTGGTTCATATGCCTTTTTCTCAACTTGTATGTCCGTACCTTCTAATTCAATTTCAGAAGGTATTATTTCTAAAATTAGCAAAGGTATCTTCGTTGCTTCTTGAGTCAATTTGAAAGACACTATATTTTCAATAGGTTTATCATCTATTAATATATTAGTTATTCCATCATTGGATTTAATACTCACTTTACACATTCTTACCACACCTTAGTATTATTTAATATTTCATTTACGCCATTTAAACTTTTATTGTCTTTATTGCTTTTTCCTGCCTTAGAATATGCTATTGCTGCTGCTTGGTTGGGTTTATGCCCTGAACTTATTAATTCTCCTATATTTTCTGAAATTACTTTTTTAGAACTTCCTGTCTTGAGTGACGTGCTTTATTCCTCCTTAAAATAAAAAAGAAGCCTTTAAGCTTCTATATACTTATTTCTTTATTAGTTCTTTTAAAATGATATCTCTTTTATGTATCATATCTTGATTCCCTGTCATATAAAATTCATGCATTAAATCATGTAATTTTATGGCATTGTCAAAGTCATTTCGTTTTATGGCTTGTAGAAATGCTGCCGCAAAATGAAAGTTATCATCTTCAAAATAATTTATTAATTTATCTAAAATATCCATATACTTATTCTCCTAACGCTTGTAGCTTTATACATTGTATCATAAATTTTCCCATTAATCCTCCTAATTTTTCTTCCTCTCCCTCTGTAAGATCGTCTTTTTCGAGTAAAACTATAACTTCATCTAACATATCTACACATTTTTTAAAGATATCTTGCATTTGTTTTAATCCCTTTATATTTGTATCTGATTTTTTAGATTCTTCTATTATTTTATCTAAGTCATTTGAGTATGATCTATTATTAAAATTTACTCTTCCTACTGTAAAATCTGACATTTGTTTTTCTCCTTCCAAATTATTTATTGAAATTGAAACATAAGTCCTTTTAACTTTATTCCACTATTATTTAATTCTTTCTTTATTTCTTCTATAGTCGTGCATTGAGTTAAATAATAATTACCTACTTTTTCAGGCTTTTCTAAGCAAAACATATCATGCTCAGGGTTTTTATCTTCGCTGTCTCTATATCTATCACCTATACTCAAATCTTTAATATGCATAGGTACCCATTTACTTTTTTTATAAATTTCTAACATTACATAATCTCTAAAAATTGTTTTTTCGTCATTGTTTGAATTTTTCCTTGGTAATATACTTTCTTGGGAAATTTAACAAAATCTATATTTACTATACTGGCACTATAACAGCGGCAATTAAAGATACAGCCCGCATGGTAATTATCATATGTTCTTTTCTCATGGTTAAGCTTTTCAGGATTAGGAGGCTCACTCCATCTTATTAAAACTCCATCCATTAGGTGGTGGCTTTCTCGAACCCTGCTATCTCCTGAAGCGATCCACTCATACCAAGACAATCCCAATTGTTCTGATCTTGCTTGATTCAAATTTGAAGATGCTTTACTTGTTTCAGTCCTAGCAATAAGCTCGGCCTTTGCATTGCTCGTCCTTGGAAACATCTCTTTAATTTCCTCTGCAATATCCTCTGGCCTTCTACCTTTAAAACTTTCTTTTGCAATATGTTCTGTAACTTGTTCTGCTATATCTAAAGGCAAAGTCTTAATTAATTTAGCATTTCTTTTTATTTGCTCATTTACAGCTTTGCCCAGAGGATTTTCTAATTCTTTTTTTAAAGCTTTATATATCTCGCTACCTTTTCCATTCTTGGCTGCAGCTTCTCTCCATGTTTTTCCTACATCTGAAAATAAATGAGTTACCATCTTCATAGCTGTACTTTCTGCAAACTTTTTAAATTGTGAACTATTAGCGAACTTCCTTATTTCTTTAATAATATTATTTGGAGTTTTTAAACCACTTAAATTTCTTTGTAGTATCTGCATCGCCCGTTTTAAAGAGCGTTGGTAATTTTTTTCTATTATCATTTTGGGTTTCCACAGATCCTTCGCTGTTTTCGGTATTTTCGCCATAATTCTCTAACTCTCCTAATTCACTTTCATTCACAAAATCGTCAGCTTTATCTATATCAGAGTCTGTAATATTGCTAAACATTCCTGTGCTATCGCTTAATTGTCTTAATTCTTTTAATGCAATCTGTTGACTTATTAATCCCGAATTATATAGTTCTTTAATAACTGTAGACTTCTTAAATGCCAATTCTGCTATATCACTTTCATCTGGTGTCCTGATTGGATTAAAGTCATAATCTAAATCATCCGGTATAGCTCCAAACTCACTCATGCACATTATAGGAAGCATCTTATCAAATATAGGTCGTAGATACGCTTCTTGTTTTTCTTCTATGGTATCATAATAATTTTGCATATCACTTTCACCAGTGGCATTCATTCCTGCCGGGCTTCTGCCAAACAATCGTGTTACAGGTATCTCACATGCTCCAGATACATCAAGCATAAAAGATTGATATATGTCATTCAACCCTGAAAATCCATATTGAAATGTCTGAAATTCATCTTCTTTATCAATTACTTGCATCCCCATATTAGACATAAGCCAGTTTTGAGCCTGTATAGTATTATATGCCCTTCGTTGTGATTGATCATTTCCAAGACTTAGCATTTCTCTGATTCCATCCATTTTCATAACTCTTAAATCTGCTAAGAATATTAATTGAGCTATATTCCAACTTGTATTATCTCTCTTCTTAAGTTCGTCAAAGAGTATTTCTACCTCACTTGCTCCCCAATACATCTCTGCAAGTTTCTCCCAATACGGAAGCTTTCTCCCTTCAAACCTTACTATACGACTATGATGTACTTTTAATAATTGTCCATCTTCTGTAGTTATTCTGTAATTTGCAGGCATCTCAAATTCAGGATCATTTATATCTGTAACTAATTCTATTCCTGGTGTTATTCCACTCCATCTATCTGTAATAAATATTCCTTTAAAACTTCCTGGCATTATATCATCATAATTCAGGGGTTCCTCAAGCATATTTTCATGTCCATCTATTATTATTAGACCTCCAGCACCGCCATACAATCTTCCCCACTTTAAACCCTCCAATATCTTAGGTTTAAACTTTGTAGTTCTCTGCAATTTATTTAATTGTCTCAATTGGTCAGGTTCTAATTGTGTTTGTATGGTAATCCAGTTTTTACACATATCTTCTGGAATTGTATCTATAACCTTTCTTATTATCCAGTGTGACCTATAGAGACTATTCATTAATGCGTAGTCTTTTGACAATCTTGTCATGGGATATTCTGTGCTTTCTAATAGATTAGGTGTACCATATCCTAGTCTTGCTAGAACATTAGAAAATGCATCTTTTGTAAGTCCTGGTGGAGGTTTCACTGTTCTCTTTTTAGATTCTTTATTTTGTACTCTATGTTGTATATCTTTATTTTTCCTTCTTTTTCTACTGCTCACTTTGCAACCTCCTTTCAGGCAAAATAAAAAAGAGCCTTTCAGCCCTTAAACTTCTCTATAACTATCATATATTTCTATTTCGATTAAGTTCTTATTTAAATTATCTCTTGAAATAACTAATTCTTCATCATATTTCTTTTGAAATTCAAGTAATTCTTCAAGTGAATTTATTTCTATAAACCATCCTTCTAATTCCCTTATTTCATTATTTGTGAAAGGAACTATTGCTTTATATTTCTCTTTTACTGCTTCTTCACAAGGTTTTTTATTTTCTTTACATAGCATACTAGTTCTACTAATCAAGAATTTCATATCTATCTCCTTTTTACAACTTCATAATAAATCAAGAAAAAACTAAACAGCACACCCACGCTCATTAGACATGCTATTATCCATATGTACCAGTATTTAATTATATCCTGAATAAGATATCTTAACATCTCTTATCACCTTAAACGATTATTTCCATCTCCGTATAAGCCATAATTTCCAAACAACCCATAATAACTCTTTTTATCCAATACATTCAACCCTTCTGTTATCATTTTCTCTACTTCCTCTAAAACTTCATCTGCTATAGCTTGAGTATCTTCCTGTTTATTCTCTTCAAATAGTTTAACTAATTCTTTCTGTTCATAAGTTAGTTCTAGCTTTAATACATCTGTTAGAAAATCCAGATAAGATAGTTCTTTGTACTTTTTCATGAGCTCACCTTCTATTCATATTATAATATTGTTCAGGGTACAATCGCCTTAAACTTCTCATTCCTATAATATATTGTATTTTATGTATTGCTTCTAGGACTTCTTTTATATCACTATCATGTGTTTGCCTTAAGTCAAGAAACTTATTCCACAATTCCACCGTAGAATCAAGTATTTCTTTTTCTGTTTTAGTCAATCCAGTATCTGAATTTACCTTTTCTCCTATTTGTATTCCTGGCATACTTATTTCACCTTCTTATCTTTAAAATCTGAATAAAATTTACTATTAGGTGGAATCATTAAGCTTTTAAAACCATCTTTTATGTACTTCTTTATATATTCTGTTATATTAATCTGTACCATACAAACCTCTACCGATTCATCTAAACAAGAGGCCATTATCTTCGCTACATCTTTACTAGGCAATATACATTCTACACTAGCTTTAAATGTAAATCGCTTTATCTTAAAATTATAATAACCTTTCTTGCCTATTAATACCCACATATTCACTGTAATAAATTGATTCAAAAACGCATTTCTCATATCTGGTTCTATACATTCTTTAGACTCTTCATTGCAAATACGTTCTAGTTTATATAAGCTAGATGGAGTTACCCAATATTCTTTATTGCAACATGTAGCTATCATTCTTGAACTATGCGGACTTTCATATTCAAAATTTAATAGTTTGCCACAATCCAGGCATTTATTTTGTTCTTCTAAATCTATCAATATGTATGGCATATAATTCCTCCTATTATTCTCCTTGAAGTTCAGTTATAAACCCTTCTTTTATTTCATATTCGCCTAATAGTTCCCACCTCTCGTTAAATTCATCAGGCTCATATTTATATCTATCCAGCAATATTTCTTTAGACTTCTCCTTATTTTCTGCAATTACTAGAGCATGTGTAATAGGATATCCTATGCTATTCTCAAAAATATATAAGTTCACGACCTCATCTCCTGTTAATTGGTTTTATAAGCCTACCATTTTCCTAGCTAATATTTTAAACTCTTCTTGAGTTATTATATCTCTATCCTTTAATACTATTAAGTCATTTATAGAATATGTAGGACTATATGGTGTCTTTATAGATTCTCTTGGTGGTTCGCCTTGTGGTGATTCAAACTCAATATTATTTTTCATTTCAGATAATACTCCTTTATTTATATGTTTTAAAAATGTAATCAACAAATCATTTCCCTTGCACGGATTAATTTTCTCCTGTATTTTAATTTCTTCTTCAAGTGTTAGGCTTTCTATTTTGCTTATCTCGTTGCATTTCAAAAATTTTTCAGGAATATTCATACACGTTATCTCATACGGTGTATTCATTACCACATTATACCATTTGAATGTTTTATCTAACAATATTCCTGATATCTCATCAAAACTATTCCCTTCTATGGCTACAATCTTAGATTCTCCATTAATTAAATTAGCTTTTACTAACATAGTTCCTCCCTTATTCTGTGATATTTCTATTTTTAAATAAATACTTATTTATAGTTTCTTTTAGATCTGATACTTTATTTATTTTAGGCCACTCACAATGTATCTCTTGTGGGTTAATCCGTTTAAGAACTTTTTCATATTCATCCTTATATTCTTTTATTTCTTGTTTTAAATTTTTATCACAATAGTGTGCGGCTTCAAAACATAAGTTTTGTATTTTAAGCATTAATGCTTTGAGAATAATTTCATAATTTAGTTTATCTTCCATGTTTACTCCTTTAAGATCGCTAAATACACGTTATGCGATCTTAGCTATTCTTTAATGCTTCAATTGCTATTTTAACAGCCTCAATACTTTCTGTTCCTAATATCCAATTGCCATTGCGTGTTTTACCTTTATCATCATAATTAATAGCCTGTTCAAGTATTTCTAACGCTCTTGACTTTTGCATTTAATCGCTCCTTTGCATTTTTTATTTAATTAAACATTCATTTATTACACAATTCAAAAGTATAACCTCCTGATATTTTATACAGACAAGCTATAAAATGACCTTATATGCAAGATTTAATAATATTAAATTTCATTTACATTGTTAATCTCCATGGTTTAATAATGGTTTTCACATAGTAGCGAATAGCGTCTGCTCCATGATCCATAACCTTTAACGGTTTTTCAACTCCATTTTGAGCTGCCTTTCCGTCCCAAACATAAGATGTGATATCTTTGATAGTTCTCATGCATTTATCTTTAACTGCTTTTATTCTTCTCTTAGCTATCATAGTGGCTGTCGTTCTTATCCCATCCGCAACGTCGTTGTCTGCATCTTTAACTATATATCCTCTATTTCTTAATTCAGCCTTAAAGCTTGCGGCAGAAGGGTCTAAAATTACAATTGGATATTCTCCATCTGTAAATTCGTCTAAATCATCAGCATATTGTTCATCTGTTTTTTGCACACCCTGTTCTTTACTATCATAATAGTATTCTTTTGTAATCCATGCTGTTTCTTGGTCATCATAAATATCCAAAAACACCATAGGGTTTGTAGTTCCATAATCTATTGCTATATACCTCATTGCTGTTGCTTTTAAATTTACAGGTAATTCTTCTTCAGTGATTTCATTTTCTTCTGACCACATATCATATATGGCACCTTCGGCCATTACCCACAATCCTAAAATGTATCTCTTAAACCATACACCTATATACATATTTCTATAACGCTGTTTAATCTTTTCGGCTAAACTTAAATTATCATCCATTGTGAAGTGTAAGTATAATATATTTTTTAAACTCACGCCCTTTGAAGCAAGGTATCTTTGCTGTTCTTTATTCAAGTATCCGATAGATTTATCTATCCAATTAACTTTAAACCAATGCATTGGTCCATCAGGATTGCAGTTAAACCAAAACTTTGAATTTTCTACAGAACAACGCCCAGTACCTTGGTTAACAAAGCTTTCGGGCATTAACGCCACTTCATCGAAGAATATTCCTGCCAACGTAATACCTTGAATAAGATCCTGGGAACCTTCGTCTTTACCGCCAAATATATAAAAATAATTTACTTTATCACCTTTTGTTATTTCAATTAAGTTTTCCGTTTTATGGTCCTTATATTTATATCCTCTACTTAAAAGCATAAGTTTAAGCCCAAACCACACATTACGTCTAAAGGAACCCACTGTTTTACCACACATAGCTAAATTCTGCCCATCAAAGTTTTCCATGCCCCAAATAACAAAAGAAAGTGCCATAGAAACAGTTTTACCACTTCTTATAGCACCATCAGCTATTATACCTTCATAATCTTTAACAGGGCTGGTATCTACCCACCAATTGAGAACTTTCCTTTGTTTTTTAGAAAATGGTTTGAATTTAAATATATGCTTAGATTTTTTCATCTTCATCTTTCCAATCTTCGGTTGCAGTCCCCTTTAATGCTTCTATAAAACCATCACTTTCAGATTCTAAGATATAGTCATCCTGCTTTATTTTAGCCTTATCTATTTCAAGTTTTTCTTTAACATCCGCATCCATAATACCTAATGACTGCCTTTGTGCAACCTGCAACTTTGTTAAAGCATTTACATAGTTGACTAGTTTTTTATCATTTAAAGTTTCCATAACTTCAGTTACTATTTTTTCATCAAAATCTCCTGGACCATATCCAGTACGCAACTTTTCAACTATTTTATAAAGTTCCTGTGGATCTTTGATCGCTTCTTCCATTTGATTCAATAATACATCAGCTATTTTAAAATGCCTTGCTGTAACCTTTGCAATATCTGTGCTTATAAGCTCTGATGATTTCTCGGTGGCCTTTCGCTTTGTTTCCTCTCTGTATATTCTTCGCTTATTACTCCATTCACATGATGCTGAATGATCAAACATAGTTTGAATTGGAATACTATATTTTTTACTTAAACTTTCTAAAGTACATGGTTTTTTTCTTATATCAGTTATGTATTCATTTTCTATATCTATCCACGAAACTTCTCTATCTTTGGTTGCGACCTTTTTATTCTGGTTTTTTGTCTTGGTTGCAACCTTTTCCCACGGTTGCCCATTGTCTCTATCTCTTTTAGACCAACTTTTTATAGTTCCTTGGCTTATATTAAACTTATCAGCTAATTGCTTAAAAGTATATTTTCCGGTTTCATATTCCTTTCTTATAGTTTCCTTATCTGCCATAACTACATTGTCACCACCTACTTTACATATGTTTCTTATGTATTATAAATTCCTAGCTATTGAACTTATTCTATCTTGCATACTCTTACATTCATATTTGCAACTCTTTCCATATGCAATTTGAAATTCTCTGTTGCTTAATCCTCTCCAACATTTTTCAAATCTTATGCCGTATAAGCTACCCACACGGCTGAAAAAATCTTCATACTTTAGAGCGTTGGCTTTATTTAATCTACTGTCTCCATCATTAAGTATCTTCTCACATAGCTTGCCATAGAATGGTCCTCTATTTTCTATATTGTATTCTCCGAATATAGATACTATATAGTTAGTCTCTTTTCTTCTCTTATGTCTAGTATATATAATTAAGTTATATTTTTTTCCTTTATTCTCTATTTTGCTTTGTTTGTATATATGTAAATGTTTCATTTTCCTTCTCCTTATAAATTAAAATAAGGATGTATTTCTACACCCTTTAAGCTTTTTTTATTTATTTTATTGGCGAATATTCTATCCACTTTTCATCAAGTTTTCTATCACTTCTAAAGTTACTAACATAAAAATAGAGCCTATATTGTATATAATATAGGCTCTATAAGGTGTTCTAAGTTATTTAACTGCTTATTCTACCATTTATATCTTTTTAACACTGTCAAATATTATATTTTCTATACATTTCCTTTGTATATAGATTCTACCTTTTTGCTCATAATCATTACAGCATATTATATCTTTGTAATTCAAACTAATATTATATGTACCCTCACCCAATTCAAATATTACAAACTTCACGTATATATCTTCATTTGCTGCTAAATCAAATAAATATCTCGTTTCAACATGTTCATCAGGATATTTACCCTCGTAATTTTCTATTTGGATATTAATATCAACAGCTGTCCCTAATCCAATATTGCTAATTTTAATTTTTCTTTCTATGAGGTTCGAACGAATTGAACTTTCTTGTATCCTTTCTTTTGTAGCATTAAAATATATTGGATTATATAAAAAATTTTTGTCATCATAATAAAAGTGAATTTTAAGATGTGGCATTAACTTTAGTCTAGTATCTTCTTTATAATTATTCCTGTTTTCCTGGATTGTATCAGTAAATTGTTTATTACTATTATCCAAAGTTATAAATACTCCAACTATTGTTACAATTGCACCAAGTATAGCATTTAGCATATTTGTTATTAATTCTACCTTTTTAGCATAGCCGAATCCACTAAATAAGCATAGCCACAATATAAACCCTATGATAAAAAAGAATATCAAACGCATTATCATTTTTAGATTATTTTTTGTCACCCTATCACCTCCATATAATAATTTCTATATTAAAAGGAGGCTTCCTGCTAATGTCAAAATAAAAATAAAGATATTCTCTAAACAAGAACCTTTTAAGCTATCAACCTTTGTGATGGTAAGTAACTTAATTCAACCATCAAATTACATTTACCTTTGCATATTTGATATATGTCTTTATAATAAGTTCCTTTGTCAACTTCTTCTAAAATAACATGTTCTATTAAGTGTTCAAGGTTATATATTACATCTAATACTCTTTTAGTAGCCTTATCTCTGCTTTTAGAAGGTATGTTTACACACTTATTTACTAATTTACTATAAGTCATATATAATTTCCCGGCATTTTTACTACCCTGTAATATTGCAAGTGGAATTAATTTATTCATTATTACATCTGTTTCATTTCTTCTGCATAACTTGCCCTTAATCCTAGTTTCCTTCCATTCACTAGATAACTTTTCTTTAATAAAGGCTTCCATTTTATTAAAAGCTTCTATATATTTTAACTTCCACTGTAAGGCTTTTTGCCCTGTAAATCCCATAACAAGTAAGCTAAACCCATCACGCGTCATAATATATTCCAGGTACCTCTGATTATTTTGTTCATGCAGATAACTACTTTTTATAAAATAATTCCTTATATGGGTTTCCTCAATTTTGTGGAGACCCTTAATAATATTTTCAATATCTCTCACCACATTATAATGTTCTTTATTAAAATTTTCAGCAATAATCCTACTGCTTACTAATACTTTTTCTTTCTTCGTAAATAACCCTAAATCTATTAATTCTTTCATTTACTTTCCTCCTATACTTTATTTATCTAGGAGTAGCCGGAACCTACCCGGCTATACTCTCCCCTAGGAGGTTTAGCATGTCATCTCGACGTTTATGACCTCTAAATATAAAAAAGCACCCTTTTTATAGGTGCTTAATCTTCTATGTAGTAGCTTTTTCAGCTTTTTCGCCTTATATAACATTCTACTTACTTTTCTTTGCCTAGCTCTCTGGTACTTACATTTCTTTTGTTCTTTCTTAGATTCTTTACAAGCTATACAACATTCCTGGCATCCATATAATAATGGATCATATTTATTACTCTCTCTTCTTGAATTCTTCTAAAATTTCTTTTAATAAAGTATTGGTTATGTCAATTTTATGCGGTAATGTAAACCAATCGTATAGCCATGATATTATACCTGCTAATATTAAAATCAAAATTATTCCATAAACACTATTCATCTTTTCTCTCTTAAAGCTCCATTCACTCTTTTATATACTCTTTCTCCCATACATTCCTTAAGATTATCTGTTGCCTTTTGCCTTTTAATCTTTGTAGTTTGGCAGAATGGGCATGTTAACTCCCCTTTAAATAAGTCCATTTGTTCTTTTAATATCACAAATTCACCTTTACATTTACTGCATCTATAGCTTATATAAACAATCATTACTATCATCCTTGCTAAAAAAGAAGCACACAATTACTGTATGCTTCTAAAAAAATTATTAGGAGTTCTATGGAAATCTTTATTAGTTGACTAATACTCTAATACACATGAGGTAATTATGTATTAGGTATACTTTCATTAATACCATTATAACATATAAAAATTAAGATAATTCGCCAAAACTCGGTCAAAACTCCGCCAAAATCTCGCCACTTTTTATTAATTCTTTATAGATCAATGCAGCTAGTTTTTTCTTCTTTCTCCTTACGCTTGTTTCTCCCATATGCATTTCATCTGCTAACTGTCGATTAGGAACATCTTTTCCTGCTCCATATTTAAGCTTTACAAATCTTTTTTCATCTTCATCTAACTTATTATATAGAATAGTCCCTAGGTTTAAATTGCTCATTTTTAATTTTCTTATTTGATGCCGCAATTCTAATACTTCTTTTCTTATTTTCTTCCACTCTTCATGAAGTCTTTCCACTTGATTGACTATTTTATTCTCTGCACTTCCGCCCCATTTAGGGCTTGTTTGTACTCGCTCTGCAATCTCTACACCCATTCCTAATTCAGCATCTATTGTTACGTTTATGTCCTTTATATCTTTGAATATACTGTCTTTCTGTTCCTCTAATACTTTACATTTATATTCTAAGCTTTCTATTGTTTTAAGGTTTTCATAATAAATTCTTAGCTTCTTTTCTATATCTTTAAAGTTCTTATCTATAAATTCTGGTATCATTTTGTCACCTTCAAATCTATTATTTGACTTAAAGCTTCTTTTTCTATATTATCAGTATATATTTTAGCT
>DAIMMR010000140.1:0-8697 GCA_036720575.1 Clostridium sp. | reverse complement strand
ACATTGTAGTTATTTACATATTTAACAATTTTCATTTTTCCTCCTTAACCTCCTTTAAATATAAGAACAGCTAATCAGCCATCCCTGCGTATAATGCAATATTCTAATACTCTGCAATTCCATGATAAACATCCCTAATTTATATATATTTTTTATCCGATGGCTACCAGCCGTAATACCCCCATCTTCTTATAAAGTGGGGGATAACGGCTGCTACGCCCCTGGATAACGATTTCTAAGTTTCAGATGGAGAAAAAACTCCACCTGAAACCAAGAACTCTGTTTATACCTAAGGAAATTATAGCATATTTTTACATACTAATGGCTAAACTAAAAGACATATTTGTAACACAAAAAAAGCTCTTAGTGCATCACTAACACTCAAGAACTCTCCCTATCTATATTTTCTTTTCTACAAAAGTGCATAATTAAAGACTCTCTAAAAAATCAACTCTCCTGGTTTATAGCCCTCAGGCAATTCTTCTTCACTTAAAAATTTAAAATTGTTATCACGCAGTATTGGTAAAAATATTTCGTATGGTATCCTAGAAAACTCACAGGAATAATCACTAGCTCCAAACCACTTGCCCTCTTTGCTGCTCAAGTTTAAGCCTCTGGCAAACTTTGTATGATTTGAGCAATCATGAACTGCTAAATCCCAGTTTTCTTCATCGGCTATTTTCATAAATTTCAAAGTTAATTCCCTACTCCAAATTGGAGATATATAGCCTTGCCTTGCAATATACATATTTTCCCCATAATAATTGTCTATGTTATTCTCATTTAAATGTAATTCTGCACAATTAATAAAATCCAGTTTTGTATCTAAGATTGCTTGCTTTTTCTCAAAAAAAGCTTTGAAAAACTCAGGAGTCATTGGAGTTTCAATACCTACATTTTTAATATATTTTTTTGCTATTACAATATTTTCAATAACCTTGTCTGAACAATTGGTGGCACCCAGGTTGAAACGTATCTCATCAAGACCAGCTTGACCTAATGCTTTCAATGTCTCTTCAGAAGCTAAAGTGCCATTTGTATATAGATGTTGATAAACCCCTGCATCTCTAAATTTCCTTATTACCGAATAGTATTTTTCAATTTCCATAAATGGCTCTAAATAAACGTATGAAATGCCAGTAGGTTTCTGGTGAATGGAAAGAAGTAAATCAATATCCTTCTCATAAAATTTTGTACCCCCAATTTCCCACATACCTTCACCAATTGGAGGCATATCTTCTATCTCTCCATAATCATAACAAAACTTACACTTCAAATTACATTTGTTCGTTTTCCTAATTGCACTCAAACCAGTTCCAAGCAAACAAGAACGACATCCTTTGGGGAATTTGCTTTCATTTCCAACAAAAAAAGTTCTATTCTTTAAAGTTTTCAAACCTGTAATTTCCGACATTAACGTATCATTTCTATAATCAATTGTTGCTTCAATTTGTGCAAAGGTAGCGTAAACAATTTCTTGTTGTTTTGTCATAACTTCCTCATCCTCTGGCAATATTGAAAAAAATTCAAACCATTTTAACGCATCTTTCTTTGAAATTTTCATAATGTATCTCCCTCTAATTAATCTTCCTAAAGATTCAATTCAAATTTAATCTATTTATAATACATGATTTCAAGCATTGTTTCAAGTTTTTTCCCTTATTTTGGGTATACTAAAGCTAGTCAGTGAAGGTATTACGTATTACTCCAAAAACTCCTTATCCCTATCTAAATCTCTGGCCAATACCGAACCTTAAAATGCATGAAACTGGCACCACTGAGTTCCAGATTGTCCCTTATGCAAGAAATGGACTGAATTACTTACGAAATAATATAATTAAGAAATATGAACCTATAGATAAGGAAACAGAAGAAAGATAATTTTACCTTTACTCAAAATAACTGTAAAAATGTAATTATGAAGTTATCATTTTATACATATTTCTAATATTATTCATTCTCTCAGCTGCACCTGAAACTCCCCTTGTTTTATTTATTCTGCCTCCAAACTCTTCGATTAATAAACTATTTAAGCTTGAATATTGACTATTCATATTTTTATCATAATAAATCTGTGCCTGATATAATTTTGTCATCATATCCTTTTCGGCCATAGTTTTGCCATCTTGGTTAGTTACGTCAGTGTACACTTCCTTTGTAATATTTTCCGCTTCACTTTTTGTTTTGATCGGATTTTTTTCAGCTTCAGATAAGTATTGTATTAAAGATTCTGTCATAACTACACCACATGGACCAACTTCGCCCACTTTATATTTAGTGGCACTCTGCGGTTTCTGTGTAGTTTGTTTTGGAGTATTTTGTACTGGTTGTTTAGAACTTTTACCACAACCAGTAGCTGTAGCAATAATAATTACGGATACAAGCAAAACACAACAACATTTATTATTAGTTAGCTTTTTTATTTTATTACTAATTCCTTTTTTCTTAAACATTACATATCCTCCAATGATTTCATATATGTTTATTATAATATTTTCAATATATTCTTCTCAAAAATCTGTGATTATATACTTACTATTTGGCATAGTTCAAGAACTGATATAATGCTATATAAATAAAATTGATCAATACAGTAAAATAGTAGGATTAAAAATTCTAACATATATCATTCTATTACCTCTTTGACCTAACTTTGGGCAATAAAAAAACTAGCTTAATATTCAATATACTAAACTAGTGTTATTTTAAAATGTGACTACCCCATTTAGGAATTATATCTCTTTTCCATTTAATTGCACCATAATATATGTCTTGGCATTGTTCATTAATATCATAGAGTAAATAAATAGTCTCTCTTATTTTATTCTTACGAGCAGGTACTATAGTAAAATTGGTAAGAAAATTTGCTGAATAGGATAAATCATAAGAAACACGGCCAATCAGATCCATCACACTTAATAAGGGTGCAATCTCAATACCAATAAATATTTGTTCCCATGGATCTAAAGGTAGTCTGTACAGCTCAGCTCTATAAATGTTTATTTTTTGAACTACCTTCATAAATTCATTTATATCAAGGTATTCATCTTTATTTGATGCCTTACTAGAATTTTTTCCTGAATCATCGTTTTTGGAATCTTTATCACTCATATTAATCTCCCTAAAATAATTACTGTTATATCAATGAATCTTACTTAGTGGGAGTTTGCTTCTCCCACTAAGTTTAGATGAATTATCTAGGGGCGTAGCTACTGTTATCTCCCACTTTGATAGAAGTGGGAGTGTTACAGTAGGTAGCCATCAGATAAATATAATCATAACTATACAAAAAATAACTGATCCATAAAAACCTCTTGTATTTTTTAGTATATCCTGTTGCCATTGAAGTACTCGCTTTCCCAACATCAACATGAGTGGTAAAGAGTGCATTATACTTATGCATTTTTATTCTTCCTTTTCTAATCTCAACGACAATCCCATATAAATCAAAGGTTCATTCAATTTTATTTTCATTAGTTCTATTAATTTCTTTTGAAATTTTTGAAATCCGTTGTTCTTGTTTGTCCAATTCGTTACTACCATTTTCGTAATAACAGAGATAATCATTATTCAAATCATAAATCTTATTTGGAGTAATAATTACAGTTTAACAACACTTTAGGACGTAAAAAAGGTTAAAAAAATAGAGCCTTTTGAGACTCTTTTATACTATTTAATTTGTTGCTTTAAGTTTTGCTAGGTCATTCCAATTACTAGAGGTAATTATTTCTACATTACTTACATCTTTACTTAATGCTTTTAAATCTCCTTGTATATGTGCAATATCATTACCCATTTTTGTATACCTCCATTTAATTTAATTATACTTATATATAGTTTAATATGTCAATCTCTAATAATTTAGAGGGTATATATTGCTTCATAATATATAATAAAAAATATTCATAATACTAATACTATGTTAAAATATTATTATAGATGTAATAATATTTTTTATTCTAAGGAGGTATAGCAGTTTGGGCATATTTAGCAATGTATTTTCTTCAAAATACAAGTCAATTTATAGATCCATTGAAGAAGGAAATATAAATAAAATAAAAGATTACTTAAACGAAGACAATGATTTGGATTCCGACTTTCAACTTCAGAGTATACTTCATTATGCTATCGACAATTGTGGAAACAACTATTTTGAGACAATTGAGCTTTTAATAAACAGCGGTGTAGATATCAACAGCCATCAAAGTAAATTCCTGGAAACTCCCCTGCACAAACTTTGCGCAAGAGCAACCCCCCATATTGATTTGATAACCATGATACTAAAAAGAGGAGCTGAAGTTAATGCAATCAATAGCCTCGGTAAAACTCCTATATTTTACTGCAGCTTTAATTATTCCGTAGGGCTTTTGAATCTCCTTGTAAAATACGGTGCGGATATAAATGCACGGGATAAATATGAAAATACTCTCCTCCATGACGACTATATCAATTGTTTTGAAGAACATTTTGAAGAACATTTTGAAGAATTTTTAAAAGCACTCTTAAACTTCGGTTTTGATATAAACTTGAAAAATGCTTCAGGGCTAACTCCCATGGCTCTTTGTAAAAATAAAAAAATCGAGAATATTTTATCAAAATATGGTGGAATTAAATTTTAAATTGAAGTAGTTTATTTCCATATAGTGCCTTGTGGAATTATATTCATAAGACACTTCTCGTCACCAAGTTTTATACTTTTTAACAATTCCACATTTACTTTACACCCAAAGGCTTTTTCAAAAAGAATTTTACTATATCCTGTCGTACATTGACACCAGGTATTTGTCTCTAATCTATCCACACCCTCAAGCATTGGGCATTGAAGATATAATTCCCCATTTTCTGAGTACAAGCTCGCTGCTTTTGCCTTATCTGAATTTCCAAATTCATCTATATTTAAAGATGCTTCTACCAGCTCTTTCACAAGCTTCAATTTCTCATCCATTCCATATACACATTGACAGTGCATTCTTATCTGCTTGACAGTAGGACTATCAAAATGATCTTCCAATCTCTTCATTGTAGACTTCACCCATGTAGGATTATCTTCTGTTCTTGCAAGTTCGTCATTTCCATACACTATTTCTTTTGCCGTTTCATCATTACTTTCACTTTTGACAGCTCCATAAAGTACCTGTTCCTGAATTTTTCTTATATCAAACATCTTTAAGACCCTCCATTTTTCATATTTTATTTAAATGTAAATTGTAATTTTATGATTACAGTTCCTATTCTAATGGAAAATCTATTTTTTCACTTCTGAATTCTTGCTCTACTTAATTGGTATACATAAATCCATTACAACATGCATATTTTCCCAGTTAATAGACCGATAAACATCCAGTCCATACCTTTCATTCATTTTATAGCCGCTATTTGCTAACCAAACATTAAATAATCCCTGAAAAGCAGTGAAAATATCATGTACAAAACCATCAAAGTGATAAACGGCAAATTTACCACCTTGAATGGTTGTAACATTGCCAAAAGGACAATTCTTATCAACTGTCATGCATATATCATATAAACATTGATCTGTATTTGCAATGGAGGGATCAGCATAAGACCTTTCAATTAAAAACGTATCTTCCTTAAAACAATTTTTATATTTTTCAATAAAATCGCGCCATTTTCTCCCAAGTTCAATATAATTTCCAATATACCTTTCATATACAACCACAAAATCATCCAGTTCCTGTACAATAACCCGTTGATTATATTCTTCAAATGATTGAAACTTAGCAAGCTTGTTCTGATAAAAAGGATTTGATACACATTCCGCATACTTACTCTTTCGAAATTCAGATGGAGAAATATTATTTTGCTTCTTGAATACAGAGCTGTAATTTGACGGACTGTATCCATAATCATAGCCAATATCGGTAATTGATTTATCCTTTTCAACCTTGAGTCTAAAGGCACTTTGTTCCATTTTCAAACGTTTGATAAAAGCATAAATGCTTTCTCCTGTTTCCGCCTTAAAAACTCTACTGAAGTAATACTTTGATAAATGACAATAATTTGCAACATCTTCAATTGATCACATGGTTTTCCATAGTATAAGTTAAATCTAAGTCTTTATTTACCATTAGATGTAATAGTATTCCCTCTGCTTTTTACCTTTTTCATCCATTAACATATTGTCATTAATATGCTTATTTTTCTTATTTAACATTAGCAAAAGACTTTCATTACTTTTTACCACAACATTTTTTATACTTTTTTCCACTTCCACAAGGACATGGATCATTTCTACCTACCTTTTCTTTTTTTATTACCGTTGTAGGATTAAGTTCTTCTGGAGTATAACCTTTTGTAACCCACAATCTTGTATTATTAAAAAATTTCATTACTTCATTTCCAATAAAATTTGCTTCTTCAAGACTTGAAATATCAAAATTAGCTAAAAAAGCTTTCATAATCTCTGAAGGTTTTCTATTATTTTTAAACTCAGCATCTAAAGAAATTATTAAATCTTCTGCTTCCTCACTATTCATGTCAAAGTTCTTTATAAAAAAGTCATAAAGGTTATTATAAGCCTTTGTTTTATTTTGAAAATCAACTCTGGCCGCTTCTAATAATTCTTCTTTTGTAAAAGGATAGAACTCCAAATCGTTTCTTTTACACTGCTGATAAAATATATCAGAAACATCATCAACTAAAATATCATTTCCAAAATGTCCATCAAACTCAAATTCATCATAATATTCTGCTGCATTTTCTAATATAACTTCAAGGTTCATATCCGATATATCAAAATCAATATATTTTTTTACTAATTTTTTAAAAGTTTCAATCTCAACAACACCATAATAATTACACATTCCCCAAAATAGCTTTGTGATTTCTTCATTTTTTTCTAACTGCTTTTTTAACTCTTTGCTATTTTTACATAAAATCACTTTTTTTAATTCTTCTGGTACAATAATAACATCTTCTCCATCTACTTGCCCTGTAAATAAAAATGCTCTATTTCTAAAATAATTAACAGCATTAATTTTTATATTTCTATCACTATTTTCACATATTTCCCTTATTGATACTTTTAGTAAATATTCAAATGCTTCAATATTCATATTTTCTATGATAAACTCTGCCTTTTCTTCATATGAATCCAGTATTTTATTTTTCAATTCTTCTTTCTTTAATTTTGAAATTTTGCTTATATGAAGATTTTTAGCTATATCTGTCAATTCAGCTTTTGTAAATCTATTTAAATGATATTCAAGAGAAAAGTTTTTTTCAATAGGGCTCCAGTTTTTAAGCTTTTTTCTTATTCCAGCGTTAATTACTCTTCTAGCTGCTCTATCAAAGTCTATTGAAAAATCATCATCAAAATATGATTCTTCCTCATCTTCATGAATATAATCATTATTATTATCTTCTTGTGTTTGTGTTGTGCTTGCGAAGCTTCCAACCGTTATTACTTTGCCATCTTTAACATTAGGTAAATACTTAACCTCATCTTCCTTATCTCCATGATATCCACAAACTCCTGCTCTAGGTGAATTTACATAACCCAATTCTTCTATCATTTCTTTATCACCAGTATAGTCTTCAAAACAATCCTCACATAAATATTGTTCATTTTCACAATCATAGTATGATGCCTTGCTACCACAATTTGAGCACTTTAATTCTGGCTCGTTATTTCTAGCTATTAATTCTATATTTTTTCTTTTATTTGAACATACAATCTTATCTACAACTTTTATTTCCAAATATGTAGTAGAACCAAAATCATATTCGTATTCTATTTTGTCATTTAAACTTATAACATTTCTAAGTTTTACATTCATATTTCTTGAAGGTTTTGCCCAGGAATATGGTATATCTATTTCACTTTCATATCTTTCTCCATATATTTTAAACATACTCAAATGGTCGCAGCATTCCACCCATATATCTCTTAAGAACTTATCTAGATCTTTTAACGTACAATTTACATCTATGGTTATATAAAGCCAATAATCCTTGTTATACTTAGAAGATACTTCTAAAATAAACTTATTTATATTAGATGAAGGAACTTTTTCATCTAACCCTATAGATTCTTTCATTACTTTACAACTTTTTATATGTTTTGAAATACCTGCTTTACTAAATTCATTACCACAGTAATAACATTTTCCTTTCAATAACAATACACCACTTTCATTTTTCATATTTAAATTTTTTCCATGATTTATAATACATTTATTATAACAAAAATAAATGCCTAATTGAATATCTATAAATTTATATTTTACACAATCATGCTTTAAGCAACAATCTCAATCAACCTTGCTTTTATGTTCTGCCATTTCATATTTAGATTTACTGTACACACCTTCAATACATGATTTTCCATAGTATAAGTTAAATCTAAGTCTTTATTTACCATTGGATATAATAGTATTCCTCTTAAAATGCTTGTTTCTTCTTCAAAAGATCTATACTCTCTGTATTTGCTGATCCTCTGGTTTGTTAACTCTTCTATATTACTAGAAGTATTTCTATAAGATACATTGGTTACATTATCAACTATCTTTTCTACTAAAGTACTTGAAATATGACCTATTGTATCCATTTGCAGGTATTCATCTAATAAAAACTTATAAGCTTTTTTCCCATCATCCGTTTTAAATTCATACATATTATCTTGTGAACTACCGCCACCTATAGAGGTGGATGGCTTCGTGGTCAATACTACTACTG
>DAIMMR010000139.1:0-8701 GCA_036720575.1 Clostridium sp. | reverse complement strand
TTTATGATGGAGATATCCTTGTTGGTGGAGGAGTTATAGACAGCTTACATTAGAGTTTGTAAGTTAAAATGATACAGTACTTGTATAATAGAATAAAGACGTATATTAAAAACTTTGCGAAGCAAAGCTTTTGAAAATAACAAAGTTCAAATAACAAAGAACAGATAAAGATGATTTTCCTCGTACCTCAGGAAATCTATAATTTTAATATTTTCTGACGTTAGGAAGAAAATTATCCTTATTTGATATTTGAACTTTGTTCTTTGTTCTTTAAAAATATTGCTTCGCAATATTTTTAAAATAGTTCTTAACTCTTAATTTTTATTTAGAATCCTGCATAGTATGTTATTCTAGTTCCAAGGGCATAGAATGCTAGTCCAATTAGTGCTGTCATAATTACATATGTATATGCATGTAATTTATAATTTAATTGGAAAAGTTTAAAATCCTCGTACATAAAGGAAGAAAAGGTTGTATAGGCTCCCAAAAATCCGTCACACAAAAGAATATAGAAGTTTCTAGAAATGTGAGAGCTGCTAAGTATTCCAAGCAGCAAGGCTCCTGTTATATTTATGATAAAAGTTCCTAGGGGAAATAGGGACTTAAACTTTTTATTTACCAAGTTCCCAAGACAAAATCTAGCTAGGCTTCCAGTTATGCCGCCAATTCCAACTATTAAAAAATTCATTTTTACGTCCTCCTGTTATAGTATATTTCAAATGGAATTTCATTTATTCTTACAATTATTATCCTCTAATTTATTTAAATCAACAGAGTAGTTGAGGTTCAATTTTGAAACTAATTTTATAGAAGTAAATTCTCCAAGATAAGCAAAGGCAAGTCCTAAAATTAAAGAAATACAAATATAGCATACAGCTAAAAGAAGGTGGCTTGAATTTATAAGTGATACAGTTTCTTTGCATAAGGTAGAAAAGGTAGTATAAGCCCCTGCAAATCCAGTACATATTCCTAACTTTATATTTGAAGATACAACTGAAGTATAAACAGCAGCAGTGGTTACGAAGGCTAGAATAAAGGCTCCTGTTATATTTATAAATAAAGTATTTATAGGAATTAAGGTTAAATAGGTACTTACTTTTATATTTTCCAATGTAAATCTTAAAATTGCACCTAAAAAACCACCTATTCCTATGTAAATATATTTTTTCAATTTAATACCTCCTATGAATTTGACTACAAAAAATGCCCCTACTTTTTCATTAAAGTAGGGGCTATCAGCCATAAGCAATTAAAGGTGAGCTCCATCACCTATAAACAGATTTCTACAATATATATATTTTATTATACTACCTATGTTATATTCTTTGCAAATAAAAAATATATAAAAGCGTAACAACGGTTACAGATAATTTATATAGAATAATGTATCATGTTAATTGGGTAAGTTATATTTGTATCTTTTATATAGGGGGGAAAAAGGTTGAAAATACTTATAGTTTGTTCAAAAAAGAGCGGAAAGTTGCCTGAAAATGAATTTTACACAAAAACTGACAGTAGATTTGCAGGTACAAAATTTATACCACATATAAAAAATTTTAAGGAAGCTTGTACTGTATGCGGTAAGAAATGTGTTTGGTGTAGAGGAAAATATGAGTTGAATTTTAAAGAGAGTGTAAGTGAAGTGATTGAACTTCCAGATATATATGAATTATTTGAAGACAATCCATTAAAGTATCTTCCACAAAAATTTAAGAAGCATGATACAGCTGTAATTATAGGAGTACATGAAGATATAATAATTGAATTGCCAAAGCTGATAGCCGAAGGTGGTGGAAAAGCCATAATAGTTCCCTGTGAAAGTAGAAGCTGGGTATCAAAATGGACAAGGGAAAAACTTATTGAGGAATGTGAAAAATATAATCTACAGTATGCTTTTCCTAAACCTTTTTGCACATTGAAATATGGAAAGTTCCCTCTCATAAATGAATTTATTGATTTTTTTAAAATAGGAAAGCCTAAATTTAGACTTTATGTAAATGATGAAGATGTGATAGAAAAAGCAGAAGTTATAATATCTGCACCTTGTGGAAATGGGTACAATATTGCAAGACATCTTCTGGGAAAAAAGTTAGGAGAGGAAGCAAAGAAATCTGTGGCAAAATTTTGGCACAGTTATCCATGTCTTGGAGATATGCATGTAGATCCAGAACTTGGTGATACTCCTCTTCATATAAGTGGATATACCCACTATGAGGCTCTTGAAAATGCACAAATAATTAGAAACCATAAGTTTTGAAAGATTACCTCTGATTTTAGGATTAAAACTAAGACCAGAGGTAATTTTATTTGAAATAATTTACCATATATATGATATAATAATACAAAATAGATATTTTTAGTATGAATATATTATTAAGATGTGGTAAATATATATTTAGTAATTATTTTTAATGGAAAATAATATTTAATATGTATTTTTGTAGATAAAGTGAAATTGAAAAGGAGGTAAGGATATATGTTATCTTATGCTAACAGAGATACTAAAATTGATGAAGGAATTTTATTAAAAAAAGTTAATATTAATGGAAACTTATGTGCAGGGTATGGTGAGATATTTATAAATCAGATTTATCAAAATTGCAGTAATGAAAATATAGAAGGAGTTTACATTTTTCCACTTCCAGCTGCAGCTATAATATCTGGTTTTGAAGTAGAAATAGGTGGAAGAACTTTAAAGGCAGTAGTTGAAGAAAAAGATAAGGCACTTCAAATTTATGAAAATGCAAAGCTGCGAGGAGACAGCACTTTTTCCCTGGAAGAATTCAGTCCCCACTTATTTAAAATAAGCATAGGAAAAATAATTTCCGGAGAAACTGTTAAAATAAAACTTTCCTATGTAGAGGAGTTAGATTATAAAGATAGTACATTTAAACTTACAATACCTGCAATTTCACAACCTAAAATAATAAGAAACAGATCTAAAATCGAAGAACTAAAGGATAATCTGGTAAATAAATTAGGTATAAGAAAAACTAAGGAAGAGGACTTTGAATTTAAGGTAAACATAATAGTGGAATCCTTGAGTAAAGTTGATTTCAGGTGTCCCTATCATAATATAAAGGTGGAGAGAGAAGGTGACACTGTAGCTAAAATAAGCTTAGATGAAAATTATTATTTAGCAGATAAAGATTTTATATTGTTTATAAGGGAAAGAGAAACCTTAGAAGCAGATGGAATGATATATGAGTATAAGGAAAATGATGAGGAAAAAGGGATAGTTTATATGAGAATAATTCCCAAACTTGACCCCTATGAAAAAGATATTACAGAACATTATGTATTTTTAATTGATATTTCAGATACAATGAAAGGTGAAAAGCTAGAACAAGCTAAAAATGCACTTCAACTTTGTATAAGAAATCTATCAAAAGGAGATACCTTTGACATAATAGCTGTGGGGAATAAACTAATTAGCTTTTCTCAAAATGGACTGATAGAGTTTAATGCAGATTCACTAAGAGAAGCATCTAAGTGGATAGATAATTTAAAAACGGAAAAAGATGCGGATATATTTGGAGGGATAAAGTACAGCCTTGAAAATGAAGGATCTGAAAATACTATACTCCTTTTTACAGATGATTCGGTAGATGATGAGGAAAAAATACTTTCCTATGTAAATGAAAATATTGGAGATAACAGAATATTTACTTTTGGAATAGATTCTTGTGCAAATAATTATTTTTTGAATAAGTTAGCCCATAAAAGTTATGGAAAAGCAGAATTTATAGATATAGGTCAAAGAATTGAAGATGTGATTTTAAGGCAGTTTAATAGAATACAAAGTCCTCAGGTAGATGGTATAAATATAGATTGGGGAAGGTTACAAGTTAACTCTACTTATCCAAGGACTATTGAATACATGTATGATAGAGAACCTTTTTCTATATTTGCAAATGTTACCGGGGAAGTAGAGGGACGAATAACTTTAAAAGGGTATGTGGATGGAAAAGAATATTTGAGAAGAATAGATATTGACAATTTTAGCACAGAGGAAAATGCCAGCTTACTTAGAAAGGTTTGGGCTAGAAAAAAAATGAAATCTTTAGAAATAAATATGAAAGCACAGAGGGGACAAGAGAAAGAAGAAACGAAAACAAAGGTAATAGAACTTTCTAAAAAAAGTGGATTCATAAGTTCTGAAACTACTTTTATATTGATGGAATTAAGAGAAGAACCGGTACTTGGCATTCAACTTAAAAATATAATTCCAATAAAAGTAAATGAGAGCACTTTAGGTGAAAAAATAGATAAAAACTTAGAAAGTGGGTTCTTATATAGAAGTTTTACCAATGATAAAGAAGATAAAGAATATGACAGTGACAATTTATATTTGGATAAAAAGTATACTAGAGAAAAGCTAATACGAATAATAGCTAAAAATCAATTTGCAGATGGAGCTTTTGTAGATTATGAAGATAGCAATCTAGAGGATAAAATAGAAACCACTTCCATGGTAATGCTGGCATTTATAATTGGAAGGGAAAATATAGACATATATACAAATCAATTAAATAAAGCTGCAACTTTCATATGTGACAGTTATAATCAAGTTGATTTTAATGTGAGAGATGATATTTTGAAAATGTCTATCCTGGCACTGAATAATATAAAGAAGAAGAAAATACTAAAGGACAAATATGTTTTAAAAGTTGATCATATAATAGAGAAATTATGTGAAAGTTTATACCCTAAAGAGGATACAAAGCACATATTAAAGAATTTAATGGATAATTCCTTTAAAAGAAATGTAGCATCTCTTTTTAAATCAAGCGAAGATGGAAAATATATAGAAGAAGAAATAACTATAGTTGAGGAGAGAAATTCCATATTTAATATGGCAAAATTGGCAGTACTTAAGGCACTAAAGAATTAAAAAGAATCATTAGGTGGTATCATATTGATAACTGTCAGGTTATATCACAGCAGCAGTTGAAATTTACCTATGAAGAAATTGAAAATTATTGTTTAATGATGAATAAAAATATATCTAGTAGTGATTTAGAAAAAATAGAGGAATATACAGACGGGTGGATGTCCCTTACATAATGGTTATCTTGGGACTAGAAAGGGGCATTCCTGTAGGTATGAATAATACTATCGAAGATTTAGTTGAAAATACACTATTTGATGCCTATGATGAAGACATTCAGAATTTTTTACTTGAACTTTCCATAATGGATAGTTTTACAGCAAAGCAAGCTTTTTTTGTTACTCATGAGGAAAGAACAGATAAGATACTAAAAAAACTTTGCCAGGAAAATGCATTTGTTTTTTATGATGAAGTAAATAGAACCTATAAAATTCACAATGTTCTGACTGATGGTGATTTTTTTTATCAGGGCATGGCCTTTAATTATATAGTTTATGGAAAAGCTGTGGTGCTAACTAAAAACTACGTAAAGCTTGAGATGCTTACTGAAAGTTTTGAAGAATATTTTTCTGTATTCAGTAACCAACTAGGTTTTATACATAATTCTATTTTTAAGGCAGTGGCAAAATATAATCTCTATGGTATAAGGATAATTTTCTTCCTAACGTCAGAAAATATTAAAATTATAGATTTCCTGAGGTACGATGGAAATCATCTTTATTTGTTATTTGAACTTTGAACTCTGTTATTTTCAAAAGCTTTGCTTTGCAAAGTTTTTAAACTGCGAAAGTTAAGTTATATATTAAAAAGGTAAAATTAACATAAATAATAATATTAAGAAAAATACTCCAGAAAATATATATGGGGTATTTTTCTTAATATTATATTAAATTTGTTAATAAATTATTGATATTTATAAAATATAAATATATAATTGACATTATGTATTTATATATGTATGAAATATTTAAAGCTTAAAGTGTTTAAACTTTAAACCTTTCTATATTATGTAGAGTAGCAAAGGAGAATTTTAATGAACTATGAAAAAGATAAATTATCACTTATTGAAGATGTAAAAAAAGGATTATATGATTTTGTTATCATAAGTAGATCCATAATGAATGAGATAAATTATGAAGAAAAACTTTCTATTTCACAGTTGTCTCTTTTATATTTACTTGAAGAATGTGAATCTTACAGAGTTAGTGAACTTGCTGAAAAACTTGGAATAACTTCTTCAGCTGTTACAAATTTAAGCAATAAATTAGTTGAAAGCAAATTTATTACTAGGTTTAGACCAGAAAACAACAGGCGGGTAGTTATGATATCTTTGACAGATAAAGGAAAGAAATTCCTAAAAAAAATGGGTGAAGTAAAATCTAGATTTTTGTCAAAATCACTTTCGGAGTTGAATAATGATGATTTAAAAAATATGAATTTAAGCTTTTTAAAATTGAATTATGCTCTCCAAAAGTATAAAAATAGGAAATAATAGATTGCTATAAAGGAGGAGAAAAATGAATTTAACTGAACTATCTGTAAAAAAGCCAGCTGCAATAACCATGGTTATATTGTTTTTGCTAGGGCTTGGTATATTTGGCTATACACATCTTGGCGCAGATCTTATGCCTTCTATGGATATACCGGTAATTTCTATATCCACTACTTATTCTGGTGCCAGTTCCGAAGACATAAGAAAGGATGTTGTAAAACCTATGGAGGATGCAGTTGCAGGCATAAGCGGCATCGATAGAATTAATTCTACAGCTAGAGAAGGTATGGGACAAACTACCATAATCTTTAAGTCCAGTGCAAATATGAATACAGCCTTTCTGGATGTACAAAAAGCTGTAGATAATGTGCAAGGTAAACTCCCTAAAAATGCGGATAAGCCTGTTTTATTTAAGCTGGATACAAGTGCTATGTCTGCTTTAATGCTATCCGTATCTGGAAATCTATCTTATGATGAACTTTACAATGAGGCAAATAATATAACTGAGGCTCTAAAAAAAGTTCAAGGTGTAGGAAATGTATCTCTTGAAGGAATACAAAAAAAGCAGCTGATAATAAAATTAAATAAATCTGCTATAGAATTTTATGGAATAAATTTAAATACTTTAACTTCTAAGCTGCAGTCAGACAATGTAAATATGCCTGCAGGCCAGATAAAGCAGGATAAATTGAATCAATCTGTGAGGGTTATAAGTAAATTTGAAAGTGTAGATGAGGTGAAAAATTTGCTCATACCCACTTCAGGAAATGGTACTGTTCGTTTAGGAGATATAGCAGATATAAACTTAGAGTATCCTGAAGAAGATCAACGTACTAGAATGAATGGGAAAAATACTATAGGAATAAATATACAAAAGCAAAGTGATGCAAATGTAGTTGAAGTTGTAAACAATATTAAAAAGGAAATTGCCGGGTTAAAAAAAGGTATGCCATCTAATATTAGATTGGAAACTGCATATGATAGTACTACATTTATAAATTCTTCTATTTCTCAAATAAAGCATACTTTAATAGAAGGTGTAATAACAACTGCGTTAGTTTTACTAATATTCTTAAAAAGCTGGAGATCTTCACTTGTAATACTTGTAGCTATACCAACATCTCTTATTTCAACTTTCTTTATGATGTATATTATGAAATTTACTATGAATATAATGTCTCTTATGGGATTATCTCTTTGTGTAGGTACTCTTGTAGATGACTCAATTGTTGTACTAGATAACATACAGCGGCATCTGGCGATGAAAAAAGATCCACAATCTGCAGCTATAGATGGACGTAAAGAAATAGGACTTGCATCTATTGCCATAACTCTTTGTGATGTAGTTGTATATATTCCTGTTTGCTTTATGACAGGTATGGTAGGAACTTACTTTAGGGAGTTCGGACTTACTATAGTTTTTGCCTCATTATTTTCTTTATTTGTAGCATTTACTATAACTCCTATGCTGGCATCAAGGCTTCTTAAACCAGAAGAAAATAGACAAGCAAAATCAGGGATGTTAAAAAGTAAATTTAAACAAAGCATATTTTATAGAATACTTAATGGAATTTCAAGTTCTATGGATAGCATAACAGCTAACTATAAAAGATTTCTTATATGGTGCCTGGATCATAGAAAAAGGGTACTTGCCATCAGTGCAGTTGTATTAGTAGCGACTATTGCATTGATACCTATAGGTGCTATAGGAACAGAACTTATGCCAACTACAGACGAGAGTAATTTTAGCATAAGTATGAATTTTGATTCTGGAACCAGTTTAAATGAAATGGATAAGAAAGTTAAACAAGTAGAAAACTATTTACATAGTGTACCTGAAGTTAGTACATATTATTCCATGGTAGGATCTAGCAGCGGCAGCGTAATGATGGATAGTTCTTCGAATTCCGCAACTATGTATGTAACTCTATATCCTAAAAATGATAGAAAAAGATCTCAAACTCAAGTGGCAAAACAAGTTAGAAAATGGGGAAATGCAACTTTAGCCGGAACAGATTTTTCTGTGAGTGAATCCCAAGCTGGAGGATCAGGTTCAAGTAAGCCTATATCTATTGAAATATTAGGAGATAATACGGATACTGTAACTGAAATATCAAATAAGGTAGAGCAAATAGTAAAAGGCATTCCGGGAATTACAGATGTAGGTAATTCTACAAATGTAAGTCAAAGCGAGCTTAGAGTTAAAATAGACAAGTTAGCTGCAGCACAGTATGGTGTATCCATATCAGATATAGCTTCTACACTTAGAACAGCAATTCAAGGTTCTTCTGCTGGAACATATAGTACTAGTGATGATG
>DAIMMR010000138.1:0-8719 GCA_036720575.1 Clostridium sp. | reverse complement strand
GAGGGAGAACTGGTGAAGAGGAAGAGAGGCTGGAGAATCAGGTTAATTGTGGGATGAATTGGAGATTAATCAATAAGTATAGACCTAAATGGGAGACTAACCACAACTGGAAGTCACTGTTAATAAAGTCACTGCGATGGTAAAATAAGGAAAATTGAGCAATAATAAGGAAAATTAGTAATAATAAAGAGTCAATCCCCGGGATTCTCCTCGTCATGGCGGGCTTCGTGGTGCTCCACCACCGGGCAGGACCAGTCCTGACAGAAGGTCATCACCATTTTACCCCGGTCCGTGGCTATGTAAAGTCTCCAACAATTGTTGCCATAGGTTTTAAACCAGCTATTCAGCACCTTTCGGCCTTTAAGTTTGTCAAGTTCCTTCTGACATTCTTCAGCCTGTGAACCACCATTCATAGGAAATCTCCTCTGAATTTTTCCTTTAAGAAACGGGTTATTCTAGTTCTAAATTGGTGTACTTACTTATGTGCACAATTCTATTTATTTATTCCTACCTTTTGAAAGTCGGGCCTTCTGGTCATCCTTTTTATCTATTTTGTCAAATATTTCCAGGTAATCAGCTGGTTTTTCCGGTATTTGTCCTATTTTATCCAGGAGGTTGTGGAAAAACTCCCGGGTAGCTGGAGTGATAACTGGATCCTCGTACTGGGACAGGAACTGGTGCACCTCACTCATTTCCTGGGCACGTCTCTGGGCGTGTAGTGCACTGCTTTTGAGGCGGGAAATTGATGCTTCCTTGAAATGGGGTCCCTCGGTCTGGCTGAGGTATCGCAGGAGAACCTCGTCTACTCCCATTTTATAGGCAGGGTACAGGGTTTCAAAGAGTAGGGCGGAGACACCCTTGGTGTAGGCACTACGCAGCATCTTCAACCCCGATGCCTGACCTGGCTCGGTGCCAATTACTTCAATATTCATACCGTACTGGTTCAATTCAGCAAAGTCTTCAGCAAACTCACCAGAGGCAATGATAGGAGTCCCTAAACCGTTCTTTATACCACCCATTATAGCCCCATCAACGGTTTTACCATTAGTGATATGGCTGAAAGCTTCTTTAACTGTACCTGGAGAAACATTATTCAAATCCACGTATACTCCTTCAAACCCCCCACCACCTACCTTTGCAGCCACACTAATGGCTTCGGCAGGGATCACGGCAGATAATAGAATATCAGACGACTCAGATAGCTCGGTTAAACTATCAAATAGGCCAACACCAGTTGATTTTGCAAGTTCCACTGATCTCTGGCTTCTTCCCTCAAGACAGGTTGAAACTTCCACTCCCTGTGCCAGGAGTCCTTTAGATAATGTTGATGAAACTTCTCCAAATCCTAGGAAACCTAATTTGATTTGATTTTTTTGAACCATTTTCTCAACTTATTCATTACAATTCAAAAAATAGTACGGAAACTTGATCCTTTAAGCATTGGTGTTATTATTATCTTTCCGTACCATTTTGTGGATTTATTCTTTATATTTTTCTTTTAACTTTTATGAGTACATAAACTAAAATCATCTCTGATTTAATATTCCACACATTCTTTATTCTAATTTTATGGATTAGAGAGATATAATTATATCGAAAACCCTTTCAAAAGGTTAAAAGTAGATATTCACTGAATAAATTTGGGAATTATAAAAAAGAACATCTGTTGTGCTGTATTATTTCAGAGATTGAAATGCGGTTAAATAAACTTAATGGAAATATTTAAAGATTATATTTCGATTGAAAGCATTAAAATAGTTTAACAAAATCCTCAAAACTTTCAATCGCTTCAAATGCTATTGTTTCTAGATCATCCTTTATTTCAACACCGTGTATCACTTCATTTCTTCTTTTTCTTATTTTTTTAACTAATTTATCTAATTTGGTGCGACTAATTGTTAAAGTATCCACTTTATAACATTCTTTTAATATTTGACCTGTCGGTGGAATGTTGTTATCTATTTTTTTGTTTTTAACAGCTCGATTGAAATTTTCTTCACTTATATATTTGTTTAGGTTATGATATTCATAAATTGGTTTTCCTTCCAAATATTCAATGGCATTTCTTTGTCCCCAAGATTTACTTAACTTTTCTCTTGCTTTTAGCATGAGATAATTTTCAAATGCGCCATTTATTGTATAGATCGTTTCTCTGTAATCTCTTCGGAGTAAATAGTCTTTAGCATCAAGTAATAATATCTCCCATAACGGAATCTCTTCTATTTTCAAATAATTTTTTAAACGAGCAATTTCAGCATCATTCAAATAGGGTATTCTTGAGGATATAAAGAAATCATGATCATAAATTCCAATTAAATTTCCAAATCTTTGATCACCTATTTTGACCTCATACACAAACTTGGTTATCATTTTAAAAAAAACAGTTTCAACCCAATAATTTCCAGTAATAATTTTGTAATGTTCGATAAAATAATTTAAAGCATCTATAGCCTCTAAAAGAGCTTTAAATGTAAATTTTTTGCCTGAAAAAGTTTTTATCTCAACATGTTCATCATGATCAATATATTTTGGAATAGTCAAATTTATTTTAGATCTCTTTACAAGACCATATTTGTCTTCAATAAGGGGAATTCCGGTACCTTTGATATTAGATGCTGGATTTTCAATTATTTCAATATTTAAAACATGCTCAAGTCCGTTAAATTTAAACTTGATTGGACTATTCTCTTGAATCGGCAATGGTGATGGGATTTCGAACTCTATTATTGTTTTAATGTCGTTATTATTAATGTTTTCGTTGATAAAGTCAAATAATAAGTTGTCGTGATTAATTGCGTCTTTAAACTGTTGTTGTTGGATTTTATCCGCCTTATTTAACAATGAATTATTTAAACTGCGGACATTCTTCAACCAGGATTGAGAATTACTTTTCAGATATAATCTTAATTTTGAACGAACAATGAAATGATCCATCACAATTTTGGTCATAAATTCCTCGTTTTCATATTCAGGTAATGTCTTAGCTTTCTCTAAATAATATAAAACTTTTTCATATTCAGTTAAAAAGAAGTATAGACGTCCTAAATTTCTGCATGTAATATATAATACATTTCCATTAGTTTTTTTGTTTTGTGAAGACAGTTTATTATATAAATCAAGTATTTGATCATATAAACTGAACATTTCTTTAGTGGGACGTAACTTATTTTTATAATTTGAATTTTCTGCCATTATTGCTTTTTTTTGTAAATCATTAATTCGGTTAATTAATTTTATATCATCCATTTTTACCCCACCTCTATTTCTAATTAATGCAACAAAAACCCTATTTTACATCCTAATTCATTCATATATTCAGTATAATAATAAATATTTTAATCTGTACACTTCTAATGTTAGTAGAGGTGTTTTTGATGCAGGAGAATTTTCTTGAAAAATTTATTAAAAAAGAAATGTATCTTCAAAATGAACCGTTGAAAACTAAAGATTTCATCGATTTTTGCAAAAAACGAGGAATAAAAACTAATGAATATGAATTAGAGTTTTTTGAAAAAGAGGGTTTACTATATCCAATTATTAGAATTATGAGACCCCCTGGGGAAGAAGAATGGATTAAATTTTATGATAGTAATGGTGAAAAAAAGTGCAGACCTGCTAGTTATGGGTTACTAGAAGGTGAAAAAGAGATAGAGAGATATCCTATCAAATATTATTCACAATATGAATTTAATAGTCGTTTTAATGAATATTTATTAAATTGGTTAGAAGAAGGAAATTTATTCGATCCCTCTACTAAACCGTTTAAAGAGTGGTCTTCTTTTAAGGGTGAAGAATTAAATTATGATTCAGAAAAAATTGTTAGTTTTTATTCTTCTTTTCAATTACATTGGTTAATTATATTAAAAAAAAGTTATTCTATTAATATTGATTTAGCAGGGGGCAAAACATTTGTTTCATCTTCTTTGGAACGTTTAAACGGACGCACTGTGCATACTTCATTTACTATAGATAACTTTGATGAACTTGAACCCAAACTTAAAGAAGTTTCCAAGGAATCACTATTCGGCGAATTTGTTTTTGATTTTGAAAAAAAGAAAGAAGAACTATTAAAAATGCATCAAAATTTTGAAAAGGTTTTAGAGTTTTTGATATCGATACAATCAATCTATGTTCCTTATGGTAAATCAAGTTCTAAAACAATTACTTATCATAATGAGGGCTGGCATGAAAAAAGGAATAAATTTGATCCAAAAAAAGAATTGGATGAATTGAGAGTTAATATGGAAGAAATAGAGGCAATGTATTATTTATTCTCTAAAAGAATTATGGATATTTTTGGAGTAAAAAGGGATGATTGGATACAATTATGGAAGAGTATTGCTTGGGCCGAAAAAAATGAACTAGAAGGGGATGCCAGACTAGGAATTGAATATTTACAATGGGCTTTGATGCTTAAACGATTTATAGAAGATTATTGTGGGAGAGAAATACTTGACATTGATGAAATGAGTAATATTAGTCCAAATGATATTTTAAAATTCAATCCGCCTGAGATGGATCAATATGGGATGTTATTGAGAGCTTCGAGAAATAAAAGGTATTTTGATCCAGAAGAAAATAAATCATATTTTAAGGATAAATATAAAAGACTATTTTACCTCGCCAATGATTTTGATTTAAATTATCAACCGAGGATAATGGTTTTTGTTGAGGGGAAAACTGAAGAAGACATGTTCCCGGTAATTTTCAAATGGTTTTATAATAAACCTGAAAATTTGGGAATTGAATTTGTAAATTTTAAGGGGGTTGATAAATTATTATCAACTTCAAAAAATGCCAGGGAACTTAAAAGATTGATTGAAGAACTTCAAGCAGAACTTTGTGCCCCCATTTTCAAATCCAATAGTCAGAATAAAAAATTAAGCAGGTTAATTAGAGACTTAAAAAAAACAGATATAGTTATTTCTAATTGGACTTCATTTATAAGTTACAATCTTGAAAAATGGCAGATACTTCCTTTTTTTGTTTCTGATGATGAAGGTAATGTAAGACATTTTTTAGATTCAGGAAAACCAATTAACTTCAAAAATGAAAACTATGATATTCCAAATGATTGGAAGTATTTATGGGGAGTAACTAATAATAACCAACCTTTTAAGGGAAATAATTTCGAATTTGCTAATTTTTCCGATGAAGAAATCGTATTAGCTATGAACAAAGTTCTTCGAGATGAAATCAACATTGAAAAAGTCAAAGAAGTTAGAAAAAGAGGGGAAGGAATTAAAAAAGTTGATGATCAACTTCTTGAGTCTCAGAATAAAAGAAAAGTTGTAAAAATCCTTTTTGATAATTTATTTAAATTATATGAAGAAACTCAGGATGATTCTATTTTAGAAAGACCTATTTTTAAATTAATGGTAAAAATTTTAGATGTTTCTCGGTTTAATCATCCTCCAGTGGATAGAAATATTGAAATTATGAATAAGGAATACATTTTGGACATATTGGTAGGAAAGAATTAGCTACTTCAAATTATTTCTGCAATGGCATTGTATGTAATCGGACATTCAATGTAACTATTGTTAGTGTAGTTTAATATTAAGCATTTATTTTTGAAATCAGTATAGTTTGATGCATTGTAGGTAAGTGGTATAGTAGCTTTAAATAAATCGAAAATATTCAGGTGGCAAAGGATCCTGTTTCTTTGTTGGAATATTATCACATAATGGCAGTTTTTGTGCCCTAATATTTCCGTTTTATCATTTACAATCTCTGCTTTGCCATTTAATCCATATTTATCCATGCATTCTAAAACAGATATATTTTTATGTATTATATCGTGCAAAAAACATCTAAATTTTTCGCCAGTTTCATCAATTAAATATTGATTACCTAACCAATAGTGGGCCATTTCATAGATTATTTTTACAATTGCTGCTTTGTATTCTAGAGTATTTATCTTGTCTTGAAATTGAATTGTAGGACTTTGCATTTTTTTCGGATTCAATGGACCCATTTGCTTTTTGAGTTCTTCTTTTGATATTTTCCTGCCCATTCTTTCCATTTTTTTTGTTACCATATCTAATATCTTTTCTTCCCCATAACTAGCATCCGCAGAAACATTAACCTCAACTTGATTCTCATTTATTACTTTGCAATCGATTTGAGGGTATAAATGTAAATTGATGGGAGTTCCATTTTTATCAGAATCCCATAAAATCTTTTGATTAGGGTTACTATCCAATGTTCCAGTTCCATAGAAAGTTGGCACTTCCCCCTTTTTGTTTTTTATTTTAAATCTGCACCGCTTCATAACTGTTAAAAAATTGTTAATTAATAATGAATCCACTTTAGAACCTAATAAGTGATTACAATTTTCACATACTGCATTATTTAAAATAAAAGAACCACCAATTGATTCAGGAAAAACATGTTCAGGGACAAATTGATCTTCAGGAAAATCTCTTTTGCAAATAATACATTCCATTTTTGCACCTTAATTTATTGTTTATAATAAAAAAATGATTTTACCAATTATTAAAAATTCCCATAAATTTAGCTTCTAAATAATAATAAATAAGACTTAACATAGGCGTATTCTCACCTACAGTAAAAATATGCGAAGGATAATCCAAACCTATTGGTATGTACTCTTTATCTTCAAATTTCATTCTTATTTTTTTATTTTTTAACTTATATTCCAAATATTTTTTATTAAAATCTTCTCTAGTAAAGGGTAATTCATTCATATCACAAAATCTAACTTCAAATTTGTCAGTTTTATCAGATTTTAGATAAAAAACGCTCACTTCCGGTTTTTCAAAGATTGCATAATCATATTTCTCTTTTAGTGAATAAGACACAATTAACTTTGATACTCCTTCGAATAATGATAATTCTTTAGATAAATTTGAGAAATTACACGATACAATATCATTATAAACAGATAGTAAATTATTAAAAACTATTTCTATGTTTCTTTTCATGGCCTTGACCGTGAAATGCCCTGTTTTTAAACCATTAGGATTTTTTTCCCAATATCTAGGCATGTAAATTCTATTTACCTCTTTAATGCCTTTAGAATCTAAAAAATTAAGAGCTTCAATAAATGATGTCTCATTAAAAGAATTATAATTTCCATTAACAAATTTTCTTTCACTATCTATTTTTTTAATATCTTCAATTTTAAACGAATTTTTATTATTTAATAACTTAAAAGTATATGAAGTTTCAAGAACTGCAAGTAATATTTCATTTGCAATAAATTCATTATTAATACACAATAATCGGTCATTTAATATGTTTGTAACATGATCTTTGATTAATTTTCTAGCATAACCTTTAGGATCGGTTTTCATAGGATTATATCCTAAATGACAAGTGGCTTTATGAATTCCTATTTCTCTGAATCCATCTAATATATCCTCTTCTAATCCAACTTTTTCTAATTTAACCTTTTTTATCTGAACATCATTTTTACTGTGGGGAATTGGATAAAGAGAGTAACCTAAACCGTTACTAGGAAAAATTTTATAAGCCAAACCCAATTTCCAAGTATCAGTGAAATAAAATCTTTTTTTAATTATATCAAAATATTCTAATTTATCATTAAGTTCATCTAAAAAAGAATGAATATAAACAAATTCATCAGAATATTCACCTAATGTAAATTCAGAATGTTCCTCTAAGTTATGGAATTTTTCTTTTAATTTATCATAATCATTTTTAGAATTAATATGTTTTAGAGAAAATGATTTCCAATATTTAACATAATCATCATTTCCATTGTAAATTATGCCATTATCAACATTACTTAAATTAAGAGTAATGGTAGTATTTTTACCTGTATAATTAATTAAAGGTTCTTTTCGAGTATTAATGAGTTTATCATGTATATAAATCCAATAAGCAGTATTATTGTTAATATTTACCCCAATATGCAAAACAGGGTTAGAAGTTCCTGTTTTAGCATAAGCATATAGGGATGTTTCAATCTTAATTTTCGGCTTATTTGGATCAAATTTTTTCGATAACTTTTTTATCTGAACCTCAAGTTTTCCATCTGGAGTGCCTGATCCATCAACTAATTCTATGTAACCATCAATATTAGGAAATTTATCTCTTTCTTTAATGTCTAGTTTAGCTTGATTAGGATTAATCAAACAACGCAGTGTATTTACTGCATTTAATTCATCTGAATCAGTTTTACTATATGGAGTTGGAGTTATTGCCATTTTAACCACCCAGAATGAAAGTTATAAAGGTAATTGATTGGAATATATTTAATATTGTTTTTATAACTTTGTAATATTCCCAAAAATATATGAGAAATAGATCTACTCCATTTATTTTTTTAAGAACTGGCAACTATCCTGATTTTTTAATGGTTGAACAAAAATCAATGGTTTTTGAGATATATGTTCAATCTGAATTATTTCAAAAAAAATAAAACCCCAATAGGATACCATATCACGAAAAATAACCCTTTAAAAAAAATTTGCATTGAGTATATCAAAGCATTACTTCGTTATTCTGCAAATTACGAAGCTACTAATTGTATTTGCTCTATATAATCCATCTAAATTTACATCATTATAAACTTTATACCTATAAAAAACCTATCAACACATATAAACCCGCAAGAGCAATTATAGCCCCAGAAATAATCCGTATCCAATCTGAATATTTTAATATACCTTTGAAATCTATTTTTGACATTAAAAATGCCATAAGGAGTATGGTTAAAGAAAATCCTCCT
>DAIMMR010000137.1:0-8787 GCA_036720575.1 Clostridium sp. | reverse complement strand
GTGGTGAAGCAACTGATTATTTAACATCGGCAATGAAGGGTTATGGCGTAGCTACCAAGGATGCAATTTCGATCATCGATAAGCTTTCCGCAGTAGATATGGAGTCGGCAACTTCCGCAGGTGGTCTTGCCGAAGGGATGTCAAAAACAGCGAACATGGCAAATACGGCAGGAGTTAGCATGAATAAACTCATTGGTTATCTTGCTGTTGTTGGTGAAACCACACAAAAGTCAATGGACGAAGTGGGAACAAGCTTCCAAGCAATTTTTAGTAGGATGGGAAGTATTGTTGCTAATAAAAATGTAGATGATCAGGGTGAATCATTAAATAATGTCAATACTGTTTTAGATAAAGTTGGAGTTAAACTTCGTGATGCACAGGGCAATTTTAGAAATTTTGGAACAGTATTAGATGAGGTTGCATCTAAATGGAAAACTTATACTAATGTAGAACAGAATCAAATTGGTACTGCTATTGCGGGTAAACGTGTCGTGTGCTCGAATATACAGCAATGTATAGCGTTGGCAGTTTAAATAAGAACGTAAGATGGTGACCATATCGGAAAAGAGCCAGAGATGGAAAATTCCGAGGTAAGGCTTATTGTAATAAATATATGTAAAATTTTTAATAAAAGGTGATTATTATAAATTTTACAGAAGAAATGAAACAAATAATTATTGATACATATCCACAATATGGTATTAATGAAACAATTAAAAAATTGGACTTAACAGATGAATCGAAATATGATGTTCAACATATGGCAAGCAAATTAAAATTAAAACGAATTGGAAAATATTTTACACCTAAAGATATTCAATATCTAAAGGAAAATTATGCGAAAGAGTCAGTTGATGATATTTGCAAATATTTATCTAAAAATAAAAGTGCCGTGACTCATATTGCAAGTAAATTAGGTTTGTCTAATGATATATATTATTACTCTGATGATGATATTCAGTTTATTAAAGATAATTATGGTGTATTAACCAACAATGAAATTGCAGATGCTTTACATAAAACAATTTTTGCAATCGAAACAAAGATAAATAAATTAGGATTGTCACAAGTAAAAGCATGGACAGATGCAGAAATAAAAACACTTAAAGAAGTTTATCCATATTACACAAATAAAAAGATTGTATGTGATTTTCTACCTAAACGAAATATAAAATCAATTGCTACAATGGCTCATAAATTTGATCTTGTTAAGTCTAAGCAAAAAAGTGTAAAATGGTACGACATGGATGATATGATTAAGGATTTATATAGTGTTGCCAAAAATATTGGTAGAACACCATATTATAATGAATTGGAACAATATAATCTTCCGTCTGAAACTACTTATAGAAGATATTTTGGAACATACAGAAAAGCTTGTATGGAAGCTGGGTTGCTACCAAATTCAACAAAAATAGGAAAACAGAATGCGACTTGTAGTATATCTAAAAATGGTTCTATTTGTTTATCAATATCTGAAAATATAATTTGTGATTATATGGACAATCATAATATAAAATATAAGAAAGAACCTTATTATAGGGATTATATTAATGACAAAAGATGTGGATATAAACGTTTTGATTGGAAGGTAGAAAACTATTTTATAGAATATTTTGGATTAATAGGATATAAGTCTTATGAAAAGAAGATGAATGATAAAATTAATATTTGTAAAGATAATAATATTAATTTGATTGCTTTATATCCTAAAGACTTAAACTGTTTAGATGTTAAATTACATATATTATTACAATAAGAAACCGTAACGACTATTGCCCCATATAGTGATATATGGGGTTACGTCACCTACCCTTTCACCAAGGGTAAAGATAGAGTCTAATCTGTATTTATAATCTATTACTATGAAGATACAGAGTTAAGAAGAAATTCTTGACCATACATATTTTATGTATAGAATTACTAATTTATATATTTATATTTTAGTGAATTTTGACACGGCAACGTGAAAATTTCTTGGTACTTATGAATAATTACGCTACAGCAACTAAATATGCTACTGATGCGGCTAATTCAAATGGAACAGCAATGAAAAAAATGGATATCTATGAGCAAAGTGTGGAAGGTCGTACGAAAGCATTAACTTCTGCTTTCCAATCTTTATCACAAGCGTTTATTGGTAGTGATTTAGTTAAAGACGTAACAAATATAGGAACAAGTGCAATTAATGTTTTAACACAAATAATTAGTAAACTTGGTGCAATTCCTGCTCTTATTTCCACAATCAGTGCGGCAATGTCTGTCATGGGGAAAAATGGCGGTATATTAACTCCTATTCAAGCCTCTTTAAATGGAAATGGTGGTTTAGACTGGTCTAGTATTTTTAAATCAACATCTTTTGAAGATTTCCAAAAACAAATTGATAATGATGTTACAGCATTAAATAGCTTTAAGGTTGCAGTTAAAAATGGACAAGAACCAACTTCTGCATTAGCAGAAACAATGGCAAAAGCAAGTCAAACAGCCAAGGATTATGCATCAAATGTAATTGACGATGATAATGCAATTAAAAAATATGCCACATCGCAAGCTGCTGCATCTAAGGCAATTACCGAAACTGGTAATGCATCTAAACTTGCCGCTGTTGGTGTTAGAGCATTAAATTTTGTTTTGAATACGGCAATTATAGCACTTGTATCTTGGGGTATAGAAAAAGCAATTGAAGGTATTAGCAACTGGATTAATCGTGTTGAAATTCAGAAGCAAAAAGTTGAAGAGCTTTCTACTGCTTATGATACCTCTAAACAAAAAGTTACAGATATTAATACTCAATTATCTGAAACGCAAAAGCAAGTAGACGCTTTAAATGCGAAGCCAAAACTTACTTTTGTTGAACAAAAACAACTTGAAACATTAAAAGAAACAACAAAAGAATTACAACTTCAGGCCGATGTAGCACAAAAGAAAGCCGATCAGGCAGCAAGAGAACTAGGCGAAAATGCTCTAAAATCTTATAATAATCAATTTGGTGGGCAATCTTTTGAGCAAAGTGATATTGAGGAATATCTCAATAATGCTAATTCTACTGGTAACAATGCTATTTTAATGTCTAATACTTCTGATGTTGAACAAATGATTGCTGCTTATAAACAATTAGACAGTTTAAAAGAACAGGCAATCAATAGTCAAGATAATGAAGAAATTGAAAGATATAACAGTTTAATTACAGATACAAAAGATGATTTAAACAACGATGTATCTGCATTGCAAGCTGTTCAAACGGCATTAGAAAAAGTACCTATTGCAGATCGTACAGAAGAAGAAACAAATGCACTAGATAATATAAACAAGGCTATTGATTTAATTTATCAAAATATTGATCCTGATAAATTAAATGAAGTTAATAGTTCTCTTTCGACGACTGATGAGAGTGTTAGCTCTATTGCGGATTCTATTACTACAAACATTGATGGTATATCCACTGAAATTAAAACATTAGGCGATTCATTCAAAGACCTTGACAATGTTATCGCATCTGTAACAGAAGGACAATCTCTGTCTGGTGAAGAAGTATTAACACTGCTTCAAACATATCCTGAACTTACCGACGCTATTCAAGGAACCAGTGGTGGTTACACCTTTGAATTGAGTGTTTTAACTGAACTTAGAAAAGAAAAAATACAAGCGCAAGTTGATTCTATTCAAGCAGAAATTAATACCGCACAACAAACATTAGCCTCTACTCAACAAAGATTAAATGCTTATTCTACTGAAATTCAGGGTATAAATTCCCTCGCAGAAGCCAAGGAAAGATTATCAGAAATTGAAAGTAGTGGAGATAATACAGATTCCGATGAAAAAAAAGCACTAAAAACATACATAGACTATCAGGGTGCTCTTAAAACTGTTACTGACGATCAGCAAAAACTTAAAGTATTGCAAACAGAATTAACACTTGTTTCTCAACCTAATTATACCAAAGCAATAAACAAGACAACAGAGGCAACTAAACAAGCTAAGAGTGCAGCGGAAGAATACAAAGATGCACTTAATAAACAAAAAGATGCATTAGATCAAGAGAAAAAATCACTACAAGATGCTTATGATCAAATGCAAACAGATCAAGAAAATATTAAATCTTTGTTAAGCCTTGTAGAAGAAATGCTTAAAAAGCAATATGACGAGCAGAAAGATGCTTATCAAAAGCGTGTTGACCAAATTTCTGATGAAGCTGATAAAGAGAAGACAGCATTAGAAGATCAGTTAAAAGTAATTAAAGATAAAATTGATTTGCAAAAAAAAGCATTAGATCAGCAAAAAGATGAACGCCAACATCAAGAGGACTTAGCATCTAAAGAAAAAGAGTTAGCTGATTTAAGAACTAAATTAACGGTTCAACAACTTGATAATTCAGAAGAGTCTAAGAAAAGGCAACTTGATCTAGAGAATCAAATTACAGATAAAACCAAAAGCCTTGATGATTTTAAGTATGATTATGCTACTACAACGCAAGAAAATGAATTAGATTCATTGCAGGATAAGTACGACAAAGAGTACAAAGCTAAAGAAGATGAACTGGACAAAGAGACAACAGCACAAAAAAATTATTATCAAGGACTTATTACAAAGATAGAAACCTATACATCTAAAGAGGTTAATATTCGTACCGAAGCAATGAGTTTGATTAATAGTAGATCACAGGGATTATTAAATAGACTATTGGAATACAATAGGGTGTATGGTGATGGAGTAGAATCCACTGTGCGTAAGACTTTTTCAGACGGATATAATTCTTTAATGCATTTTAACAATGGCCAGATTAATATTCTAAATACTTTGAATCAATTAATTGACCGTATGGGTTCTTATAAAACACAGATTCGAGGCGTAGATAATCAAATTTCTAGTTTGGAATCTAAAATTCAAGAAGCTGAACAATCTCTGAATGATGTTAGAAATAGTGCTAATGGAGCTGCTGGCTCAATTCAGTCTGTGGTTTCAGATTCCAAATATGCATATAAACAAGAATTGCAAAATGAAATTGATTATCGTGAAGCAGAGTTAAAATCACATTATGAAGAAACTGGCGAATTAAATACAAAAGATGAAAATATTATTTATGATTTACGTAAAAAATTAAATTCATTATCTGGATATGCTAATGGTACTGAGAATGCGTCTGGAGGATTATCTCGAATTGATGAACATGGATTGGAAAACATCTTTCAGCCTGATGGTAAAGGTAATTATGTAATGCTCAATCGTGGAGCAGAGGTGATGACTGCTGAGAACACTCAAAACCTTACACAATGGGGCAAATTTAATCCTGCTACATTTGCTTTGCAATTCCAAAGACAATTACAATCAATTGCATCTAATGCAGTAACAAATAATAATACGCCACATATTGAAAATAACTTTATTGTTCAAGGAACTGTTGATGAAAGTGTTTACGATAAGTTGTATAGATTACAAGATCATATTATAACACAAGCATCAAAACAAACTTTGGATAATATAAAAGCATATCGTCAAAGTGGAGGTATTAAAAAGACAATCTATAATTATTAATTTTTGAGTAGGGATGATTTAGGTCTTCCCTACTCTATTTATATATAATAGAAAGGAGTTGAAGCTTATTGTTTTCTGGAAATTATTTTAAGTATGATGGCATTTTATCAAAAGAATATGATTTAAAAATTGTAAATATTAAAACCGATTCAACAGATTTAGCACTGGACGGAGAAAGAGAATATATTACTACTAATTTACAAACAGGCGTAAAATTTTATGATTTAGGTCGTAAAATTACAAAACCATTTCAATTTCCAATTGAAATATATACACAAAATGGTTTGAGCATGAATCAACAAAAAGAAGTTCATAAATGGCTGTTTGATAGGATGCAATATCACAAACTTGAAATTATGTCTACTGATTACAATAATGTTTATTATAATTGTAGACTTATAAATCCTACATTAAATAATTATCAAGGAATGATGGGATATAGATGTACTGTAATGTGTGATTCTCCTTGGGCATGGGAAGATTATAAAAACAAAATAATTGATGAACATATTATTGGTACACAAACAGGTACTAGCCTTTTATTTAGTACATCATATATTGGAAAAATGTTATTAAGTATCACCGGCAACTCGACGCAGACGGTTATGCATCGGGGAGATAATTTATTTGTTCCTGTTAGTGGTGATATTTCTGGGGGTTCAGCAGATTCAGTGTTTTATCAATCTGATATAAGCGCTAATATAAGTTTTATTGGTAGTGAAAATTCTGAATTACTGATAAGGGGGAATATATAAGATGACTACTGTTCTTGCAAGACAAGCACAAATCACACATACAACCGCAGAATGGAATAGTATTGAGACCATATTACAATCAGGAGAAATTGTATATGAAGTTACTTCTGATGGAAAGTATTTTGAAAAAGTTGGAGATGGGATTCATAAATTTTCTGATTTATCATATGCTCCAGAAGATATATATACTAAATTATCTGAAAATGCAAATGTTCACAGTTATCAAAATGTAATTAAAAAAATGTTAAATGGTGAATCCGTTAGTATTGTTTGCTATGGTGATTCAATAACTTTTGGTTATATACCAAGTGGAGGTGGAGCACAAACAGCTAATCCATATCCATCTGTATTACAAACTATATTAAGAGATTTTTATAAAAACACTAATATTGTTGTTTATAATGAAGGATATTCTGGTAGACAGTCTGATGAATTAGCAAGTGATGATTATATTGCATATGTAACGAGACATGCTCCCGACTTGGTAATAGTAATGGTTGGACTTAATGACAAAATAGGTAATTATGGAGACATAACAAACCTTGATACTTTTATTTCAAATTTAAAAATGATTAAAGATAAATTAAGTGGAATATACGGTTATGATTTATTATGGATACCTCCAACGCCTAATTGGAGTGGAGACAATGCCACATACATTACCAATTATTTTCAAAAGCAAACAACGGATTTATATGTTCAAGCAGTTAAAGATTTTGTATCTAAAAATGGTATTCCTTTTATAGATTTGAACGAGGGTATAAAAGAATATTATTATAATAATATAGTAAAAGTGCCTGATGCTTCTCCTGATTTATTACATTATACGGATGATTTTTATCATAAAATAGCAGATTATATATTTGCTTATGGACTATGCAATGTTGATATTATAGTTAATAACGAAAAAAAATATCCTTCATTGCATTCAATATTTATTCCAGCTACTACTTATAATTATTTTATTGATAATCACGGTGTAAATCCTGAAAAATATAATTTGTTATTAACAACAGCAGGAGATTATTATTTTGTTTATGTTTTTATTAATAAAAAAAATATGGATTTTTATTTGTCAACAGTAAATAATTATGATTCTGGTAATAGTAATGAAGTAAGTGTAGATGGTGTAATTACAAAAGTGTCATGTTCAAATGGGTTAGGCTATCAAAATACAAATTGGAATGTACGAAAATATATTTCAACATTAGGTTATGGATTACATAAAATAATATTTACAGCAAAAACAGGTGGACTAAATCCATATTTTTTAATTGAAGATATGGAATTTAGAAACACACAAGATATTTATAACTTTAATAAAGAAATTGAGCATTCTCCAATTAATGTTATTTCACAAAACTATGAAAAATTATTATTTAGTGGAAAATTTGATTTAACAACTGATTATACTTCTTCTTCTGGGACATCATATAGAAAATTTATTACTTTACCACCTTACATTTTAAAACATTACAGAATATATACTGAATTGGGTAAATTTGGTGGAATTGGATTCGGTGAATTTGAAGTAAAAAATACAAATATATATAAAGCACCTATTGTATGGTTGCAGAATAGTGGAAGTTTGAGCTATTTTAAATTAATGTCGAAAATTTTATGTGTTAATAATACTACCATATCAGATACCGTAGGAACCGTTTTTACATCTACAGTAGAAGGACATGATGATACAAGAACACATATTATTGATTTATTTATAAATACAGATACATCAATTTCTCTTTATCTTGATGGGGTTTTATTTTATACTTTTTCAAATACATGGAATTTGGGTGAACTTGTGTTGTGGGTATGTAATTATAATACACCTGATACAGTTAATTTATATAGTGCAATTACAAAAGTGGAAGAATTAAATAATAATGTGTCTGCAACTACTTTTGTGAATGGAGATACATATTTTGATGCTTTTACTGAATCACAAAAAATTTATATTAATGGAACTTGGAAAACAATTACAGTATCATAATTAATAAAAATTAGATATAAGAAGGTGTGTGAATGTCACAAGGAGGGGTTTCTTGTACAGTTTCAGGTCAAAATATAATATTAAATGGTACAGCTATGATTCCATTTAATATTATATTATATCCAAATCTTAGAATAGATGATTTCAGTTTTACTGAAAATATTCCCTTACAAATTGGTTTACCTTATTATTTATCTATTTCTGTTTTGAATGGATATTGTAATACTACAATTTTTCCTTGGATTAGAGACAATCAAGGAAACGTTATTAGAAATGGAGTAGGAGAGTTTATTCCTTTGTCTATGTTAAACGGTTGTATTGGAATAAATATTTTAGCAGGAACAAATTTTAACAATTATGTTGTTAATATACACCTCGAGCAAAATGATCACGAAACAATTGAATCTCCATCTCCTGATTATCCTGCTCCAATTTCCGGCGTTGAGTACATTGAAAAATGGGAAGGAATGTCGGCAGAAAACAGAAACCTATGTGCGCCAAATTATT
>DAIMMR010000136.1:1411-8801 GCA_036720575.1 Clostridium sp. | reverse complement strand
AATGGTGGTACCACCATTATTCAGAATGATGTATTGTTGTGGAATGAGACCTTCAGAACCCTTACATCTTTTGTGCGAGAACGTAAATCTTGATACTGGAGACATCTACATAAGAGAATCTAAGCGCCACAAGGACCGGCACATCATTATGTCGGCAGATATGTTAGCCTTATGCAATCAATATAACGAATTTGCCGGAGAAAGAACCTGGTTTTTTGAATACAAAGGCAAGCCATATGGCACACACTGGATGACTTCACAGTTTCATCATTGTTTTAAACTAAGAGGATTAGTCAGACATGGAAATCCACGTCCTTATGATCTAAGACATGCGTTTGCTACTAGAAATCTTATGAAATGGATTGATAACGGGAATGATGTTATGTCATTGCTTCCATACCTTAGTACATATATGGGACATTCTGAGATAACGAGTACTCTTTACTATGTACATCTTTTACCAGAAAGAATGAGAAACTCAATGGGGATTGACTGGAAACAGTTTTCCTGTATATATGGGAAGGAAGGTACTGTAGATGAAAGTTAAGCTTAAAGACCCAAATCTTTTTAAATCCATAAAAAGCTTTTTAACATCTTACCTCCCGGTGGTAAAGAAGAAAAGTCCTCATACCATAAGTGCATATCAGTATGCCTTAAATTTATATTTCCAGTTCCTCGCCGAGAACTATCATCTTGAACTTAAGGATATAAGAATAAGTGATTTTAATCAGGAAAAAATAGTAGGATTCCTAGAATGGCTTAAAGCAGTACGAAAAAATGAGGTAACTACTATTAATCAACGACTCTTCCACATCAGAGGTTTTTGTAAATATCTAATGAAAAATGATGTGCTTTCGTTTATATTATATGAAGAAATACGTGATATTTCTGAAGCAAAAGATGCTCGTGTAATGGATTTTATCTGGCTTAGTGTAGAAGAAGTAAAGCTGATTCTTGAGCAGCCGGACATAAATAAAAAGACAGGTATTAGGGATAGATTTTTTCTGGCACTCCTCTATGAGAGTGGATGTCGTGATGATGAAATACTGCATCTTAGATTAAGGGATTTTGTAATAAATAAAAATGGCGAACCTGATATTCATATATTTGGAAAAGGCAACAAACACCGATGCGCACCCTTATCAACTGATATAGTGCCATATTTTAATGAATACTGCAACATATACCATCCCAATATTAAAGATGAACAAGATGATCTGATGTTTTATACAGTCAGAAATGGAATCAAAACTCAGATGTCTGCTGATAATGTCCAGCGATTTATGAAAGCTTATGAAGGAAAGTCAAAGCTAACAAAAGACGATATACCTCATCTACATCCACATCTTTGGAGGAGAACGCGTGCAATGCATCTATATACAGCAGGAGTACCACTTCCATTGATATCAGAATGGCTTGGGCACTCAAATGAAGAAACAACAAGGATCTATGCAAGAGCAACAGATGAAATGAAACGTCAGGCACAGAGAAAGCTTGAGGAAAATGAAGATTCTGTTTTCAAGGATAATGTTACATTTAAATATGCAGATGATGAAGAGATCTTAAAGAAACTGAGTGGACTAAAATAATAATGCCGATATTTGCCGTAAAGATACCTTGTTTTTGCGGCAAATATTAAAAGAATCGGCATTAAATAAATATCGGCATAAGGGGAATAATGCTGATATCGGCATTATGTCCCAACGGCATAAGTATTTCTTTACAATATCCTGTGCAGGCGTATCAAGCATATCAGTTATGATAAATCTGGTATTTTTAATAGCAGCACCATAGCCGTTTTTGACAAGTGCTAACCTAACGTTTCCAATACCAGATAAATCAACTCTTATAGCTTTGATATAAAAACCTGTAGCTGGATAAAATCTGTACTGCCTTTTATTGAAAAGCATACTTACAGTTTTTACATTAAGGTTAAACCTATTTTTATAAGTTACCTTACGGTTATTTTTAAGCATACACACGTAGTGGTAGTTACATTTTTTTAGTAAAGTTAATAATGCTTTTGAGGAATACCAGGTATCGAATGTGACGTATTCGACCTGTAATCCAAATTTGTGAGCGAAGGTTATCATATCTATTGCCAGTTCAAGCTTTGTGTGATAATCTTCGCATTTTTGCTTTGGAATCCATATTCGAAAGCAAACAGGTACTTTAAACCATCCGTTTGACCATAACAAAACAACTATATGCATTCCCCATACATATCTATTATTTGTATGATCATAAACGGAAGTAGTTGGAAAAATATTTTTACCGAAAGGTTTCCTTATAATAACATCATCAATGATTAAATAACCCAGTTTAGCCGTTTGTGACTGTATACACTGGATAAATAAAATAATGATATTGTTATTATTTATAGAAACTAACGGTAATAATCTCGTTAATGAATCATGAGATACCCATACAAGTTTTTGTGCAATATGCGTAGCAGCAGGATTATTGAAAAGAATTATTCCCATACAAAAAGTTACAAATATAATAGTGCTATTTTGTGGAAATAAAAATTTATCAAAATTAAATTTGTATACTAAATCCATAATTAAATCATGAATTCCATATTTGTTAACAGAAATATTATTAAAGAAATTATTGTTATTTTCCAAAATACATCCCTGTCTAAAATATACTACAAATAGGGGCTTCAACTATATGATTAATTTATGGTAATTCCCATAGCAACAACCTTTTATATAATAGTTTAATGTTTAAGCTATTGATTTTCCTATGATTAAATCATTCTGCGTAAGTACTGTCAAATGATATAATTTTACCGTTAATAATTATTTCTAATGAAATACTTAAAAGGATAAAAAAATAAGCTCAATTATATGTTCTCAAAAACATTTAAAATTGGGCAAGATTATTCTAATAGATACTATTTAAGTTTATAGAACATGGTTACTTAATAATGGAACTATTACCCAATATAGTTCCATTTATGATCTCTGACCATTATATAAACTTATCTGCTACAACATCAGTAGATTGCTCCATGTATGTTATGATCCAGCCCTATGATATAATATATTTTAGGCATAATTTATAGTTTATGATGTTATGTATATAAAGACGATGGATTAAAAAGAAATTCGCAGTTGTAAAATATTCCGAACTAATTCATGTGTCATTAAGAAAGATTGATAATTATATTTTAAGGGAGGAATTCATAGTGACTAAACAAGATATTTTAACTGTCGAGGATGTATTTTGCATGTTAGATTCAAAACTTGAAGACCAAGCAAAACGATGGGATAGGTTTTACTCAGAAAGATGGGCTAAGGCTCCATTTATATTACATCCTGATTTGCCAGATGAAAACATTAAAGAGTATTTTTCAAGTAATTTAATAACTCCTAAGACTGTTCTTGAACTCGGGTGTGGTGAAGGTAGAAATGCGGTATATATGGCTAAGCAAGGATGTGAGGTAACAGCAGTAGATTTATCTGAATCAGCTATTGCTAATGCTAAGACATTTTCAAAGAACAACAATTGTAATGTTAATTTTATATGCAAATCAATTTTTGAGCTAGGTAATAAAACATATGATTTTGTCTATGACAGCGGCTGTTTTCATCATTTGCCGCCTCACAGAAGAATAACATATGTAGAACTCTTAAAAAAAACACTTAATCAAGGCGGCTATTTTGGGCTAACATGTTTTGCATGGGGGGATAAATGTGCAGATGAAGTTAGCGATTGGGAGTACTATGAAAAGCGCCGTGTAGGAGTTGCTTTTACTAAGGAAAAGCTTGAGCAAATATTTTGTAAAGACTTTGAAGTTGTAGAGATAAGAAAATATAGAGAGGGTAAGGAAGGTACTTTACAAGGGTTAGGATTTATGTGGACAGCTCTGTTCAAAAAAAAATAGATTTGAGATTGATGAACAATATTCTTATTGTACGAAATAAATATAAAAAATGGAGCTATACCCAACATAGCTCCATTTATGATCCTTGACCATTATATAACTTTTCTGCTACAATCTCATTCTATATACATATACTGCATGTCCAAGCTCTATGATATAATGTATTTTAAGTATAAATTTTACAGCTCATGATGTTATTTATATAAAAAGATTAAAGAGGAATGCATAATAGCAGTCCAATACGACATATAAAAAGTGTAAAACAATTCAATAAATAGTAATTTGTATAGATGATTTGTATGAAAATAAATCAGAATTTGTCATTGCTTTTTTGTCTGAATGTGGTATAATAAATTATCCTTATCAGAGGACTTGTAATCAAAAGATTATTTAAGTGGGATAAGATCCGAAAAGATCTTGTCCCACTTTTTTCTGGTCAATATACTATCTTAACAACATCGTTGATTGTATTTTGCTGTGTTTATTACGAAATTAGAATTTAAAGGAGGCAATTATTAAATGCATTTGAAAACAGATAGATTGATAATTCGTGATTTTGATAAAAAAGATGCTGCGGGATTGTATGAAATCCTTGAGCACCCACCTGTACATTGTTTCCTGAGTGAAAAATTAGATTCACTTGATGAAGCAGAAAAAAAAGTGGAGCGAAGAGGCAAAGAAGGTGAACACTTCGCTGTTTGCTTGCCTGATACAGATTCAATTATCGGGGATCTTTTTGCCATAAAAGAGGAGCCTGATACATATAGTGTCGGATGGAATTTCAACTTAAAATACGGCAAGAGAGGTTATGCAACTGAAGCGGCAAAAGCATTAATCGACTACCTCTTCAATAACGATGCAAGGAGAATATATGCTTATGCTGAAGACGATAATATTCCGTCCCAAAAGCTTTGTGAGCGACTTGGGATGAGAAAAGAAGGACTCTTTATCGAATTTATATCTTTCGTGAACAACCCGGATGGGACTCCGCATTATGAAAACACCTACCAATATGCTATTCTGAAAAGAGAGTGGATAGAGCCATAAATTCCAATTTGTAGAATTGATAGAAAATAACTTTGGATTTAGTTTTGCCGTATTTTTTTATTATACACAATAAATATAGATAAAAAATGGAGCTATAACCAATATAGCCCCATTTATGATCCCTGGCCATTATATAACTTATCTGCTGCAACATCAGCAGATTGTTCCATGTATGTATGTATCCCTATGATAAAATGTACTTTAGGTATAATTTATAGTTGATGCTGTTATTTATATAAAGACAATGGATTAAAGAGAAATTCACAGTTGTAAGTAAATGCAAAGCGAAAGCAAGAATATATAGTTGAATTTAATATTATTTTATGCTAAAATTATGTAAAAATTTATATAGTTTTTTAGGGCTCCGCGGTTTATAATTGGACAGGTTCGAGAGAAAATGCACACTTAACTGTATACACGGAAGGATAAAAACCTGGGAGATATTTTGGTAATATTTCTATTGGCTTTTTTTTCGAATTGTTTCAAAAAATGATTAGTGTATTACTTATATAAAAAGGAAGGATGAAAATAAAAGATGGCAGAAAAAATATTAACAATGAAATTATTAAAAGAAAAATATGGAGTTTGCAGATTAAATAAAACTGAATTGATTCCTGAATGGGCAAAAAATAGTGATTTTTTATCTATAACAAAAACATCAGATGAATTATCAATCGTATGTTTCGAAGATAATATTCCTAATGATATAAAATGTGAAAAGAATTGGAGAGTTTTAAAGATTGAAGGACCGTTAGATTTTTCTCTAATAGGAATTCTTGCTTCAATTAGTACAATATTAGCACAAAAAGGAATAAGTATATTTGCTATCTCTACCTATGATACAGATTACATTCTTGTTAAAAATAAGGATATAGATAATGCTATAGATTCACTGATTAAAGAAGGATATGGAGTAATACAATAATAATATTAGACACTTGTTTCGTATCCTTCTTATTGTACGGAATAAATATAGATAAATAATGGAGCTATGTTTAATATAGTTCCATTTATGATCTCTGACCAGTATATAATTTATTTGCCATAACATCAGCAGATTGTTCCATGTATGTATGTTGCATGTTTAGCCCTATAATATAGCCTGTTTTAGGCATATCATCAATTATGTGCTTAACCTCATGTATGAAAACATGACATTGAGTTTCATAGTTTACATTGCCGTTTAACATAAGATGATAATTCCCTCGCCTACTTAAATAGACAAATCCTAATATACTTGAAGGAACATTAAAGGCTATAGTAGTTTTTATGTTAAATGCATTCATAACCTCATAAAAAGGAATATCCTCATTTAAAAGGGGCTGTCGCATTAGCATAAAAAATTATGCTAACGCGATAGCGTTTCTTTACCATTTTATGGAAATTTGCATGATGATTTAAAGTAAAATAGGCTCGATAACTAAAAAATGACACAATTTAATAAGCCTTCGATATTGAGACTTTTTTTATTTACGGAATTTTTAAGATTTTAAAATTAAGAACTCTTTTTAAGTTGAAAAAGATGAGTTTCAGTTCTATCTGACTGAATTTTATTATGCAGCTTATTTATATTATGTGCCATTGCTAATAGAATACTTTCAGACAAAACATTCCTTTTACCTTTGCTTAGAAATTTACGAAAACCCATATCTTGTTTTATCTCTCCAAAAGAACCTTCTGCTTGAATACTTCGATTCATTCTTAGTTCACAACCTTCTTCACTTATAATTCTTTCAAGGTTTTCTTTGCGAAGCATATTGAACAGCTTTGAGGTTTCAAGATTTTTAGTTCTTTCTTCTAATGGGGTTTTGCTGTTGTGCCCTTTTATACATTTGCTTTTGTACTCACAGTTACTACAATCTTCACATGTATAAATTGTTTTTTCACTTACATAGCCAGTTCTGCTCTTCCTTTTTATTATTCTATTTACAGTTAACTTCTTATTATTTTTACAAGTATAATAATCACCAAATTTGTTGTATTCCATATTTTCTATCCGGCTTATATCATTTTTATATTTCCTTGTTTTTGATATCTCATAATTTGATGGCTTAATATATGATAACTGCCCGTTCTCCTTAACATAAACATAGTTTTCTTCACTTTCATAACCTGCATCTGCAGTAATTTTAAAATACTTAAAATACAAGAAATTCTCCATGCTTTTTATAAATGGAATCAGAGTTGTTGTATCTGTAGGCTTAGCGCCTATAGTAAGCCATACTATATATTCAGAATCAACTCCATGTTGAACATTGTAAGCTGGCTTTAACTGACCATTTTTCATGGCATCTTCTTTCATCCTCATAAATGTTGCATCTTTGTCAGTTTTTGAGTAACTGTTACGTTTACCGCAGGTATGGATCTTTTGAGTATATTCTTTTAGCTTATTAAGATATTCTTCAAGTTTTTCAATAGACTGTTGAATTGGACTTTTTCGTTTGCCACACC
>DAIMMR010000136.1:0-1401 GCA_036720575.1 Clostridium sp. | reverse complement strand
CATGTTGAACATTGTAAGCCGGCTTTAACTGACCATTTTTCATGGCATCTTCTTTACGTGCTTCATTTTTACTTTATTTTCATACACAAGTTTCAGTCCATACATTTCTTCACATTCAGCTACAAAATCAGCTAATTTAGAAAGTAGTCTTGCTAAATTTTTTGAAACTGACTTTTTCCAAACGAAAGTATATTTGTTTGCACAAGCCTCTATTTTTGTACCATCAATAAATATAGCATCGCCTGATATTTCTCCAATCTCATAAAGAAAATTTGACATTTCGGCCATGATTGTTTCTGAACATGGATCAAAATGAATACTGCGGAATCTAGCAAATGTAGAATGGTCTGGTACAGGTGAACCTTCTAAAAGATACATGAAGTTAACATCTCTATAACAGGATTGTTCCATTGCTCTCGATGAATATTTGTGATTCATATAAGAATAAAGTACAATTTTAAGCATCTGACGTGGTGTTGCCGTGCGAAACGTTCCTAACTGAAAAGGTTAGGCATTAATCTAATAAGATTAAGAGAACTAATAATCCAAAAAGTCAAATGAGAGGGTAACGTTTTGAAGGGCTTTCTCTAATACTCCGAATAGCACTAATATAATTAAGTACAAAAGTGTTATAAGCTCGGTGAAGTCGGCTGAGAGTTACCGTAAGTAGAAATACCCGAAAACTGTCCAGAGGTGGATGGCGTAACCTATAGGTCGGGAGTCCACAAAATATCTATGATAAGAATGGTTGCAAATAAATAAGCAACTGACGAAGTTTCCGAATGTAAGAGTCTAGACCACGAGTATACAGAAATGTATATCTCACAATAGTGGGGTTTGTGAGGATGAGTAAAACTGGCTACTATGAAAATCCTTGTAGTGTTACAGGCACTTCTAAGCAAACAGGCTCAAAGGAACTATCTAAGGATATATGTAAGGATAGGATTATTGGAACGTTGGAAGTTGGTAACATGGAGGACTTAATTCCTATGAAATGTTAGTAAGGAAAGGCTATAACTTACTTTAATATCAGTGATAGTAGTGCCACAGTACCGTTGAAACAGTGATAACAAGCTGTGGAGGGATAGGCACAAGTCAATATCTACATTAAAACTTACACACACAATAATTATTAGGTTCTTGTAAGACTAAGAGAGATTAAAACCCTGCGAGAGGTGATTAATCGACTAATGACAACAAATAAAGCGAAAATTAAAAAGAAACAATTACTAAGAAATAATGAATATTATGACATTCAAGAAATCTTGGATAACCTTTATGAAAAGAGTTTAAAGAAACACAAATTCAGAAATTTATTAAACCTAATATTAAGTGAACAAAATATTTTACTTGCATATAGAAATATTAAGAAAAATAAAGGTAGTAAAACGAAAGGTATAA
>DAIMMR010000135.1:0-8893 GCA_036720575.1 Clostridium sp. | reverse complement strand
TAGTTGTAGGAGCCAATATTGCTGGATTTTTAAAAGTTGCTGAGGCTATGATGGCCCAGGGTATAATTTAAGTTTATAGAGGAATTTAGGCTGTTGCACTAATTAATTAGTGTGTCAGACATTTTAACACATATATATGTTTTTAAATAGTTGACAATTCATAGTGGAAAATTGAAAGTTGAAGGAGGATTTTTTAAAGAAAAATCCTCCTTCAACTGTTAAACAGATTTATCTATAAAATTGCTATTCCAACAGCCTCTTAGTTGAAATTATCTAGTTAAATATTTTGATAAATTTAAGTGAAAAATCAAAATTGATGTAAATATAAACTAACAATTATAAGTATTCCACAAAATGATATAGCTAATAAATATTTAGAGTATAAAATAAAAGGATTATTATTGAAGGCGTAGCTGTCAATTTCTTTTGAGACTACATTAAAACATCTATCTATGGATTTTGTATTTATATATTGAAATTTGTCCATAGGTGTGTGTATTTTTGATGTATCTGCATCTGATAAAGTTAGGGCGTCTATGTTATAAGCTCTAAAATATTGATGATCGCTGGAATTTTCAAAAGTATACTTAAAGTTTATCTTGCAATTAGTACATAATTGTGCTATTTCTTTTACAAAAGGTGAATTTTTTGAGTCCCATTTTCCTGCCATTATGGAAAGTGGAACGTTTTTATCACTGCCTAACATGTCAAAATTTATAACTTTTCCTCCTCTTAGGGTGTCTTTATATTGCTGTGCGAAATTTTTTGACCCTAGGCATCCAAATTCTTCTGCATTAAAAGCTGCAATTATTATATTTCTTTGCGGTTTCCCAATAGAATTTATATATTTTACAAGACCAAGCAAAAAAGAAGTACCAGAAGCATTGTCTAGGGCACCGCTGTATACTGTGCCAGAAAGGTCAGAGCCAAGGTGATCAAAATGGGCAGATAGAACAAGGGGAGGTAGAGCAGGATTTTTACCTTTTATGTAGCCTATTACGTTGTAAGCAGAAGTCAATTTATTATGAAAAGGTATGAAACAGCTTATTTCACAACCTGAATTTAAATAATTTTTTATTTCTCTGGCAGTTTGTTTTTTTATCATAATGTACATACTTCCCCGAGAATTTGAAATAAAGGAACTTCTAAAATCTAAGTTATCATTTTTGGGAGTATAAAACAAAAAATATTGATTTGATGTATGTACTTGAAAGCTGTTTTTTAATAGTGAAATAACATCATCTCTTTTAAAAGATACACTGCTATTTTTAAAGTTTAGCATATCTTCCTTATAGTCTGCAGCATACTTATATTGTTTCACTATAAAGCCATTTTTATCCTTTACTATGAGGTATGGTGCGGCATCTATTTTTTCAGGGTAAATTACATTAAAAGATTGTAGGTAGTCTTTATTGTAAGAACTTAAATTTTCTGCTTTAAAATAATGCTTTATAAAATCTGCTGCTTCATAATTTTCTAAGGTACCAGTAAGCCTTCCTTTAAAATTATTTGAAGATAGATAGGAAATAGTATCTTTAACTTTTGAAGAATTTAGCGGATGTACAAAATAGTAATATTGAAAACTCAACGAACAAATAATACAAAATATAGTTAATGGCAGCATAAACATAAATTTTTTCATTAATAATAACCTCTAAAATAATGTGTTTCTAAATATATATTAATTTGCCAAAGTGTATATAACTGTTGTAATATATTTTTAGCTGCTTTACTTTTTCAATATGTTTAATCCTGCTTTTAACTTAGAGATTTATCATAAATAAAATTAACCAGGGGGTAAAAATGAATAATATAATAGATACATTAGCTGAAGAGCTTAGTGTAAATAAAAAATATATAAATAGTGTAATCGAACTTTTAGATTCAGGTAATACAGTGCCTTTTATAGCCAGATATAGAAAAGAACTTACAGGGAGTATGAGTGATGTAACTTTAAGAAAACTGGCAGAAAGACTTACATATCTTAGAAATCTTAAATCTAGAAAAGAAGATGTAATAAGGATAATAGAAGAACAGGGAAAACTTACGGAAGAATTAAAGAATTCTATAGAACACAGCAGTACTTTAACAGAAGTAGAAGACATATATAGACCATATAAACCAAAGAAAAGAACCAGAGCAACTATTGCACAGGAAAAAGGATTGAAGCCTATCTCAGAAGTTATTTTAGATGGGAACTTTCAAGATGATATAGAAAAGTATGCAGAAAAATTTATAAATGAGGAAAAGGGCGTTGAGTCTGTAGAAGATGCACTATCAGGTGCAGTTGACATAATAAGTGAGGTTATTTCTGATGAAGCAAAGTATAGAAAATGGATAAGAAAATTTGTTTGGGAAAATGGAATAATTGAAACGAAGGGTGAAAGCAAAGAACCAACTCCTTATGAAATGTACTATGATTATAGAGAAGCAGTTAAGTCTATCCCACCTCATAGAATACTAGCTATAAATAGAGGGGAAAAGGAAAAAATTTTATCTGTAAAGATAAGTTGTGATATGGAGAATATAGAAATTTACTTAAAAAATCAATCTCTTAAAGGAAATAATATAACAGATACTTACATAGAAAAAAGTGTGGAGGATTCGCTAAAAAGATTAATTTACCCATCTATTGAAAGAGAAGTAAGGTCACAACTTACAGATATGGGAGAAGAAGGTGCTATAAAAATATTTAAAGCCAATTTGAAGGCACTTTTGATGCAATCACCTATAAAGGGAAAAAATGTACTTGGCTATGACCCTGGTTTTAGAAATGGATGCAAAATTGCAGTATTGGACGATACAGGCAAATTGTTAGATACCGCAATAGTATATGCTACTGCACCTCAAAATGATGTGGAAGGATCTATAAAGAAACTAAAAGAGCTAGTATATAAATACGATGTAAATGTTGTATCCCTTGGAAATGGAACTGCTAGCAGAGAATCTGAAGAACTCATTGGAAAACTTATAAAAGAAGTGAAGGAAGAGAAGGGAAAAGACCTGTACTATGTAATTGTATCTGAAGCAGGAGCTTCAATTTATTCTGCATCAGAACTTGCAGCAAAGGAATATCCAGATATAAATGTATCTTTGAGGGGAGCTATATCTATAGGCAGGAGGCTTCAAGATCCTTTAGCAGAGCTTGTTAAAATAGATCCTAAATCCATAGGGGTAGGACAGTATCAACATGATGTTGCACCAAAGAAATTGGATGAATCTTTAAAGGGAATTGTAGAAGACTGTGTAAATAGTGTAGGTGTAGATCTAAATATAGCAACGCCTTCTCTTCTATCCTATATATCTGGAATAAATACTGCCATAGCATCAAACATTGTAGCTTATAGAGAAGAAAATGGAAAATTCAAAAACAGAAAAGAGCTTTTAAAGGTTAAAAGATTGGGAGCTAAAGCTTTTGAACAGTGTGCAGGATTTTTAAGGGTAATGGAAAGTGGTGAGCCTCTTGACAATACTTCTGTCCATCCTGAATCTTATGATGCAGCAAAAGGACTTTTGAAAATTATTGGATATAACATGGAAGATTTAAAAAATGGAGAACTTTCAGGTATAGATAATAGAGTTGATAAAATAGGCATAGATGTTCTTTCAAAAAAGCTTAATGTAGGTGAGCCAACTCTCAAAGATATAATAAAAGAGATAAAAAAGCCGGGAAGAGATCCAAGAGAAGAGCTTCCTAAACCTATACTTAAGACTGGAATAATAGACATTAATCAATTAAAACCGGGTATGGTGCTTACAGGCACAGTTAGAAATGTGGCAGATTTTGGAGCTTTTGTAGATATTGGAGTTCATCAGGATGGACTTGTTCATATAAGTCAGTTGTCAGATAAATTTGTGAAGCATCCACTTGATGTAGTTCAGGTAGGGGATATAGTTCAAGTAACTGTACTTGAAGTAGATGAAAAGAGAAAGAGAATATCACTTAGCATGAAATAAAAGTTATTTTAAGAATATGTTGAAATGTGCTGGTAAAAGTATTATAATGAACTTGAAAATTTAAAATATAATCTTCAGGGCGGGGTGTGATTCCCCACCGGCGGTATAGCCCGCGAGCCATAATTGGTATGATTCGGTGAGATTCCGAGGCCGACAGTAGAGTCTGGATGAAAGAAGGTAAAATGCAGTGTTTGTTAGCCCTGATATTTTATCAGGGCTTTTTTACTTACCTTAGAAGGTTATACACAATATTTTAGGGGGATGTTAGATATGAGAAGCAATAAGTTAAACAGGCTAGTAAAGATATCATTGTTAGGTGTAATTGGATTTTTACTTATGTTCATAGAAGTTGCAATCCCTGTGTTCCCATCGTTTTTACAGATTGATATAAGTGATTTACCGGCTTTAATAGGTACTTTTGCACTTGGACCTGGAGCTGGAGTTGCCATAGAACTTTTAAAGAATATACTCCATGGAATATTTGATGGAAAAACAGCATTTATAGGAGAATTCGCAAATTTTGCAGTGGGTTCAGTTTTAGTATTTACAGCAGGATATTTATATAACAGGCATAAAACTAAAAAGACAGCAGCAATTAGTCTTGGGGTGGCAACTATTGCTATGTCAGTATCTGCTGCAGTGCTAAATTACTTTGTATTTCTTCCGCTTTATGAAAAGCTGCTTAATTTCCCTATAAGCGCAATGGTAGCAGCAGCAGGAAAAGTAAATGGAAGTATAACAGATATAAATACATTGATATTATTTGCTATTGTACCCTTTAATTTATTAAAAGGAGTAGTACTTACAGCACTTACACTAGTTTTGTATAAGAGTGTATCACCGGTATTGAAACAAGAGCAGAGTAAAAGTAGAGGTTTGGTAGAACATAACAATTAGAAAAAAATCTGGGTTTATCCCAGATTTTTTTATTTTATCTTTATGAAAAAACATTTTTGTACGATAATTTATACATAACTTAAAAAGAGAATAAATTTATAAAGGGTGATGAATTTGCCAGGTATATGGAATATAAACAGTAGTTATAATGTAGATAACAAGCGTATATCTACTAAATTATCTTTTGAAGTAGGTGAAAGATTTTCTGCTAGGATTTTAGATTTAAAAAAATCTACAGGAGAAATACTTTTAAAACTTTTAGATGGATGGCAATTTTCTGCAGAGGTAGAAAACCCAGTAGATTTTTTGCCAAATAAGCTTGTAAGACTGGAAGTACAAGGATTCGAAAATGGAAAACTTAAGTTGAAAATTGTGAACTCACAAGATGGAGAACAAAGGGTCGGCAAAGATTCTATAGATAGTTTTATTAGAGAATCCGGTGATCTTAATTTAAGTAGCGATGACTACCAGCTTGTAAAAAGTATGCTTAAGCACGAAATACCACTTACCAAAAGCAATATTTCTAATATAAAAACTACCCTGGATTTTATAGACAAAATAAAAAATAATTCTAATGAAGAGAATGAGTTTATAGATAAATATTTAGATAGTAGAGGCATATCCCCTGAAAGCACAGAAGGTAAATTTACCACCAGTACATTAAAAAATTTTTTTAGCCAACTAAAACAGATAAGTGGTGATGATTTGCTTACTTTCCTGGAAAACAATATGGAACTAAGTGAAGATAATATAAAAAGTTTTAACAATGTATTTAAAAAAGATGGCACCATATATAACGAAATAAAATTTTTGGGAGAAACTTTATCTGGACAGAAATCCACTAATGTACAAACTCAAAACCAAGTTGAAGGTACAAAAGACAATCCAAAAGTTATTTCCCAAAAAACCCAAGCTGAAGTATATAGAAGTGAAAATAGTGACAGTAAAGCAATAAGTATACCTACTAAGGACAATACTGCTTCTACACAGAATGAAAAAGACACTGTTAGTAGAGCAGGTACAGAAAAAGCTGGTGTAGAAAATAAAACTGTTTTAAATAGTGAGGGATTGGATGTAAGTAAGTTAAATAAAATCAAAAATTCAGTAGGTGAAGAAAAAACTCAATCCCCAAATATAGAGCAGCCATCTAACATAAAAGAAGATAGTTCTTCTAAAGGCATAGAGCAGCAGACAAGTATAGATAAAGATATTTCTCCTAAAAATATAGAGAATTCGGAACAAAAAGATACTTCAAATACGGTTTTAAAGTTTTCTGAAAAAGAAGGCAGTAAAGTTGAAAGCCCTCACCACAATAATTTTGTAAAGCAAAATGGTATGGATGACATTGTAAGTCAGATAAAAGAACAGATAAACATAAAGACCAGTGAGATGAAGGATATTATAAGAACAGTTTTAGATCAAAAAGGAGATGGCAAAAATCAACTTAATGGAAACATTGCACAAGTACTGAATAACAGCATGAATGATTTTAAGGTATTTAATACTGTCTCTAATTCATACTATTATATGGATGTCCCTATAAATTTAAATCAACAGGATTATCAATGCAAATTGATGATCAAGGACGAGAGAAAAAAAGGAAAAAAGATAGATTCCACTAATGTAAAAATAGTAACTTCTGTAAGTACTGAAAATATGGGTACAGTAGATGCCTATTTAAGTGTTAAAAACCGTAACATGGATGTAGATATCAAATGTAATAAGGAATGGCTTAATTTATTCAAGAAAACTGAAAAAAGGGTATTGGAGAGCTTATCTGATATAGGGTATAATGTATATGTTAGATTTGATGAAAAGAAAGAAGAGATGAACATATCAACTTGTAGAGGGTTTTTTCAGGATAGTGATATTGGTATTATAAATACAAAGGCATAATTTTACTGGTTATTGTTAAATCATTACTGAACTCTTATTGAAGGGGAATATTATGGATGAGAGAAAGAAAGCGGCGGCTTTAAAATATGAACGTAATTATGAGGCACCTGTAGTTACTGCAGCAGGTATAGGACAAATAGCAGACAATATATTGAATAAGGCAAAAGAAAGTGGCGTTCCTATAGTTTATGATAAAGAGCTTGCTAATCTTTTGAGCAATGTGGACATAGGGGATAATATACCCTTTGAATTATATGATGCGGTAGCTAAAGTAATAGCTTATGTGATAGATATAGATAAAAATATAAGTAGAAGGTGATTATTTGGCTTTATTTGCAATATCAGATTTGCATTTGGACTTAACTGGTAGTAAACCTATGGACATTTTTGGATATAACTGGGCTAATCATGATGAAAAAATAAAGAAAAATTGGAATAGCAAAATAACTAGTGAAGACAAGGTATTGATATCAGGAGATATATCTTGGTCCATGAACATGGAAGGAGGAGCTTGTGATTTAGAGTGGGTGCACCAACTTCCAGGAACAAAATTGATGATAAAGGGAAATCATGACTATTGGTGGAACAGTATTACTAAACTAAATAATATGTATGAAGACATGGGTTTTATACAGAATAATTTTTTTACCTATAAGGATTATGGAATATGTGGTACAAGAGGCTGGAATTGTCCAGAAAGTGATAACTTTTCTGTTCATGATGAAAAAATATATAAAAGAGAACTTTTAAGAATGAAAAATTCTTTAAATTGTGCAGTAGAGGCAGGATATAAAAAATTTATAGTAATGATACATTATCCACCTATAAGTGAAAAGTTCATGTCCTCGGGATTTACAGATATATTTGAGGAATATGGTGTAGAGAAGGTTATATATGGACATCTTCATGGAGAATCTTTGTCCAGGGCTGTAACGGGAAAATTAAATGGAGTAGAGTATATACTAGCTTCCGCAGATTATGTAAAATTTAATCCTATAAGAATAATATAGAGTAAACTTAAAAATAAGTTTACTCTAAAAATATATGGACAGGTTATTTGTGAAATTTAGAAAAAAGTCCATGCTTTTTATTATCCCCTGAGTCATCTGTAGCATTGTTATCTTCAGTTTTAGCTATTACATTCTTTATAAGATCTTTCTGATCTCTAGCTAAATTTTTAATTTTTTGTGATGCTATAGTAGAAGTTGTTACCTCACTGAACCAGATTATGGAGTCTTCTTCTCTACCTGTACGTCTCATAAGTTCTCCTATAAGATACATTGTAGTAAACTTGTCCATACCGTATATAGGAGAAGGCTCATTGTAGTATGCACTTTGAAAATTTTCTAATGCCTGGTTTAGGAATTCCATTTCTTTTTTTTCATCTTCCTTAAGTCTGTACATCCAGGCGATTTTTAAAGAATTCATTGCTTTTTTACTAGATCTAGCATTTATAATGTAATAATTTAAAAGAGATAACTTGTACCTTGTTATAGCTAAATCTATATCATATACCTCAGGATAATTCTTACTTTTCCACTTAGGAGAGATTTTTTCCCTAATTATGTTTGCATCATAATCACTTAGGTGTTCAAAATCACTTTTCATAGCCGAATAACCACATTCATCACATACCCATACGTCATAAAAATAGGGATTTATAATAGAATATCTTATAAAAAAGTCAGAATCTTTTTTTAGTATTTTATAAGAAGATTTTTTAATAGCTCTTGCATTAAAATTATTATCACAAACAGGACATACTACTTTTTTATTGTAAAGTAGTAGTTTTTGCCTTCCTTCTTCACTTAAGCCATCATCTTCATTTAAACTTTCTAGACCCAAAGAGTGTTTTTTAGACATATCTGTAGCCACCTTCATTATGAATAATATATTATTTGTATTGATTATTAAGTTATAATATTATTATATCAAAAAAATTATTTTAATTATACTATTAAGTATATAGGAAACATATATACTATATTGAATAATTTAAATTTTTGATATAATAATAATGTACTATAATTTGTTGGGGGTGATTTATGTGGCAATAGGGGAATGGAAAACATTTTTAATACCATATAGTCAGGCTGTTGAAGAGTTAAAAGTGAAATTTAAAAGTATAAGAAAAGAATATAGA
>DAIMMR010000004.1:32477-44408 GCA_036720575.1 Clostridium sp. | reverse complement strand
CTTGAAATCTTCTTTAATCCATCTGCATATGTCAAGAGCATAATAAGTAATTATCATTCCTGCTCCTGCCCTCTTTATACAAGTGAGCATTTCCTTTACTATGGCTTTTTCATTTATAAGACCAGCTTTAGCTGCTGCTTTAACCATAGCAAATTCTCCACTTACATTATAAGCAGCTACTGGCAAGTCAAATTTATCTCTAGCAAGTCTTATTACATCTAGATATGGAATGGCTGGCTTTACCATTATTATGTCTGCTCCCTCTTTTATATCATCTTCTATTTCCAGCATAGCTTCTCTTACATTAGCTGGATCCATCTGATAACCCTTTCTGTCTCCAAATTTAGGTGCTGAATCTGCTGCTTCTCTAAAAGGTCCATAAAATGCAGAACAGTATTTAGCACTGTAAGCCATTATAGCTACATTTTTAAATCCATTTTCATCTAATATATTCCTAATAGCTTCAACTCTTCCATCCATCATATCAGATGGTGCTACCATATCTGCTCCAGCCTCTGCATGAGACAATGCTATTTTAGCTATATATTTAATTGTTTCATCGTTATCTACTTCATGTCCGTTAAGTATTCCACAGTGGCCATGGCTTGTATACTCGCACATGCATACATCTGTAATTATATAAAGTTCTGGATCTAATTCTCTCAGTTTTCTAATTGCCTTTTGAATTATTCCATTTTCCTCAAAAGCTGAAGTTGCCACCTCATCTTTATGGTCTGGAATTCCAAATAAAATTACACTTTTCAGCCCTACGTCCTTAATTTCTTTTACAACTTCAGGAAGCCTGTCAATAGAATAGTGGTAATTATTGTCCAGTGAAGATATCTCTTCTTTAATATTTTCTCCTTCTACCACAAATAATGGGTAAATAAAATCGCTTTGATTGAGTACAGTTTCCCTAACCATATCTCTTATAATTGGATTCTTTCTAAGTCTTCTATGTCTTCTAAACATGTTTTTTACTTCCTTTCTAATAGTCGTTTTATAACTCCGTCTGTAGTATATTCTTCAGACATTTCATAATCTATATCATGCTTTTTCAGCTCTTTACCTGTTATAGGTCCTATAGAAATTACCTGTTTTTCCTTTATAGCAGAAAGTCCTACAAGTTCTATCATATTCCTAACTGTAGTTGGACTTGTAAAAATAACTGTATCTACATCATTGAAACAATTTTTATCAGTTAGGTTACCAGCTACTGTCTCATAGGTATAACATTCATCTACTGTACAGCCTTCTTCTCTCAAGGCTTCTGCCAAATAAGGCCTTGCATTTTTAGATCTTGGAATAAATACCTTGTCTCCTTTTTTTATGAAACCTTTCATTTTATCATGAAGACTTTCAGCTACAAACTTTTCTGCGGTTATTTCAGGTATAATTCCCCTCTTTTTTATGGCTCTTTCTGTAGCAGGCCCTATAGCTGCAAATTTTGCCTTTATATTTCTAATATCATAATTTTCCGTTAAAAGTCTTTCAAAAAAGCTGTTTACCCCATTTACACTGGTGAAAACAATATAATCATACTCCGGCAATTTATCTAAATATTTTTTAATATTTTCTGAAGTATATTTTATTTCTATAGAATGTATCTCAGTAACCTGAGCTCCTAAATCAAGAAGTTTTTCTCTCATTTCACGTGACTGGGCCTTTGACCTTGTGATACATACATTTTTCCCAAAAAGAGGCTTTTTCTCATACCAATCAAGCTGCTCATTGAATTTTATAACATCTCCTATAACTATTATGCAGGGAGAAGTTAGTCCTGCCTCTTCAGCTTTTTCTTTTATATCTTTTATTTTTCCTACAACTTTTTTCTGCTTTGCAGTAGTTCCCCTCATAACTACTGCACAAGGAGTACTTTCATCCATACCATTTTCCTTAAGCTTGCTGCATATTACTTCTAAATTTCTAAATCCCATTAGGAAAATCAGTGTTCCTCCTATTTTAGCTGCAGCTTCCCAATTTATATCCAGCTTTTCAGCAGTCTTTCCTGTAAATATATGAAAACTTCGAGCTACCTTTCTATGAGTTACAGGTATTCCTGCATAATTCAAGGCTGAAATTGGAGAAGTTATTCCCGGTATGACCTCAAACTCTATATTTTCTTTTAAAAGGGCTAGAGCTTCTTCCCCTCCTCTTCCAAATACATAGGGATCTCCGCCTTTTATTCTTCCTACTACATGTCCCTTTTTAGCAAGTTCAACTAACATGTTATTTATTTCATCTTGATTTTTATAATGGCATCCTGGTTCCTTGCCGCAGTAATATATTTCACAATCCTCATTTACATATTTTAAAATTCCAGGGCCTGCCAATCTGTCATACATAACTGCAGTACATTCACTGAGTTTTCTCACTGCCTTTAAAGTTATAAGTTCCTCATCTCCAGGTCCTGCACCAATAAGATAAACTTTACCCATAGTATCCTCCTTAAGCTTTCAATATCATTTTTGCAAGTTTTTCACCTAAAACCATATAATCTTCTTTATTTCCTGTTACATCTTTTTTTATGAGTTTATTTCCTACCATGAACATTCCTATGATATTTATAGTATCTTTATCTATTTTTGCATAGGCACCTATGGTGGAATGACAATCTCCATTTAATGTCCTCATAAAGCTTCTTTCAGCTTCTACACAAATTCTTGTATTTTTATCGTCTAATTTACTGAAAAAGCTCTTATTTTTACTGTCTTTTTTTGTTTCTATGCCGAGAGCTCCTTGTCCAATTGCAGGTACCATATCTTCCACTTTAAAATACTCAGTAACCAGTTCATCTAAGTGGGATCTTTTAATTCCTGCAGCTGCCAAAACTATGCCATCTAAATTTTGGCTTTCTATTTTACTTATTCTAGTCTGTATATTTCCCCTTATAGGAGCTATCTCTATATCCGGTCTTAATATCTTTAACTGCTCTGCTCTTCTATTGCTGCTTGTCCCAATTTTAGCTTCTTTAGGAAGTTTGTCAAAAGGTACTTTATCTTTAGATACAAAGGCATCTCTTACATCTTCTCTCTGCATAATAGCAGCTATTTCAAAATCTTCCGGCACATCAAAAGGTACATCTTTCATACTGTGAACTGCTGCATCTGCTTCATCTTTGAGAAGTGCCAATTCAATTTCCTTTAAGAAAAGACCTTTTCCACCTATTTTATTTAAGGCTATGTCAAGTCTCTTATCTCCCATTGTTTCTATAAGCACTTTTTCACATTTTGCATTATAATCTTTTTCCAGTATATCCATTACTATTTCAGTTTGAGTCTGGGCTAATTTGCTCTTTCGAGTTGCAATTTTAAAATTCAAATGTTATCACCATCCTGTGTTATCCTTAAATTTGCTGTTGTAAAAAACATATTTATTACATCTAGGGCCTTTCCCTTTTTATAAAAAAAGTAAAAATCATCTGTACATATAAACTTCATAATTTTTTTCTTATCATCTATACTGCAAATGCTATTTCTTATATGAGAAGTAAATTCTACAAATTCATCATAGTCTTTTATATAGTCTACCAGCTTATTTGCAATAAATACGGAAGTTACAGGCGATACCCCTTTTGTATTTATCCCAATTGAAATATTTTTAGTATTTCTCTGGCAGGGTGTAATGCAATTTCCATTTTCAGGCTTAGTTGCATCTATATATATCTTACATAACTTTTTACAATCCTCTGCTATGCTGTAGTTTACTTTTACATCATCTGTAGCTATTACTACAAGGTGCTTGCCTTCTATATACTTCTTTTCATACTCTGCATTAATTATATTTACATTAGGGAGGCCAGCTATATTTTCAAAATCATCCATAAACTTTTTAGACAATATATAAACCTGGCATCCTCTTTTTGAAAAGGTTTTTGATTTAATGTAAGCTGCATGTCCTCCACCTAATATAATCACTTTTATTTTAGGAGATAGCAGCGACACAAGCATATTATTATTTTCTAAATTGTTTACTTTCATCTCTCCTTCTCCCCTTAAAACTTAAGTAGTTACAACTTTACTTATTTTTTTTAACACCTGTAGTATTCTTTCATTTCTCCACCTATCTTTTACAGCTAATCTTATAAATTTACTATCAAGTTCCTTAAAATTACTGCATCTTCTTATGAGAACATCTTCCTTTAAACATCTATCATATAGTTTCTGGCAATCTTCATATTTCATTTTGCACAATACAAAATTACTGCAGCTATCATACACTTTTTCAAACAAAGGGATTTTTTTCAATTCATCTAACATAAATTTTCTCTCTTTTTCTATCCAGCAAATGGAGTCTTCTATGTATTTCTTATCTTTAAAAACATTCTCAGCTGCTGTTTCCGCGAAGGAGTTTATGTTCCATGGATTTTGTTTGGATTTTATACTTTTTATTAAATTTTCATTTTTACAAAGACCATATCCCATTCTTATTCCCGGCAGTGCAAAAAATTTAGTAAGAGCTCTAATTAAAAATACGCATTTATATTTCTGGGCTTCCCTTAAAAAAGAACATCCTCTTTTTCCTGTAAACTCCACAAAAGCTTCATCTATAATTATTGTCTTATGATTTTCCTCACAGTAATCAAGTATTTCTTTAAGCTCCTCTTTATCTATTACACCGCCATTGGGATTATTTGGATTACCAATAATTAATGCTTCTACCTTGGTAATTTTTTGTCTGATATCTTTATAATCATACTCCATATTCTCTTTTAAATGTGAATGTATTATTTGGCAGTTCCATTTTGCTGCATTTTTTTCATATTCTATAAAAGAAGGTACTACAATGCAGATGCTTTTAAAACAACTGATTACAAGATCTATTATTTCTGCAGCTCCATTACCTAATACAATGTTTGTATCTTCCATGCTGCTTGATATTTTTTCTTCTTCAATATAAAAGTAATTTAACGAGAAATTTATATACTCTTTTATTGAATTTTTAAGTTGTCTATACTCCACATCAGGATACTTTTCTACATCTTTTAATGCTTTCTCTATATTTTCTTTGAAACTTAAAGGTACTCCTAGTGGATTTATATTTGAACTGAAATCCAAAAGCTCTCTTCCCTTTAAAAGTCCCTCTGTATATATATCTCCACCATGTTCCATAATAACACATCCCTATATCATTGATTTTCTAAATTACATTTTGGGTAATCCAATTATAACTATTCCACATAAAATCATAAAAAGTATTTCTGTAAAATACATAATTATTATGCACTGTCCTATGTGTTTAAAGCTTAGTTCCATAAGTTTATCACCTATAGTAGGTTTATAAACTACTTGGCCAAAATAAACATTTGTGCCACCAAGCTGTATTCTCATAGCTCCAGCTGCTGCTGCCTCAGGATAAGCACAATTAGGACTCTTGTGGTTTTTCCTGTCCCTTATCATTATTTTAAAAGACTTAAAAGGATTTCCTTTTACTACAAAAGCCGATATACACATAAGTACCCCTGTAATTCTAGAAGGTATAAAGTTAAATACGTCATCTACCTTTGCAGGAAAAAATCCTATGTACCTATACTTTTCATTCATATACCCAAGCATGGAGTCCATGGTATTTATCCCCTTATACAGCATAGCAAGTGGTGCTCCAAAAATAGCTGCATATATAAGTGGTGCTATTACTCCATCGGAAGTATTTTCCGCCACAGTTTCCACATCTGCCCTTATTATTTCCTGACTGCTTAAAGAGGATGTATCCCTTCCAACTATATAAGAAAGTTTGGTCCTTGCATCTTCAATATCTTCTTTTTTAAGGGCATAGTATACTTTTTTAGCCTCTACAGCAAGGCATTTAGCAGAAATAGTCGTCCAAATAATAAGTGTATTTACTATATTATATAAAATAATATTTTTTTTTAAAAGCATCAGCACTGCAAAAGGCACAATAAAGCTAACAAATGCAACTAGGAAAACGATTAATCCACCAAATGCTTTTAAGCTCTCCTCTTTTTTGCAAAGCTTTCTTCCCTTTTTCTCTAAATAAGATATAAACTTTCCTATATATATAACGGGATGGGGAAACCAATAGGGATCTCCAATTATCCAATCAATTACAACTGCTATCACAATATCTATTAAATTCATAAATACAAAAGAACTGGACAAATTTAACCCCCCCTTTTCTAATATTAATTATTTTAACTTTCTCACATACGAAATTTTAAAAAAGTTCAAAGTTCAAATATCAAATAACAAATATGGATGATTTCCCTCGTGCCTCAGGGAATCTATAATTTTAATATTTTCTGACGGTAGGAAGAAAATTATCAACATTTGTTCTTTGAACTTTGTACTTTGTTCTTTAGAAAGTTGCTTCGCATTATTTTTAAACTGTGAAAATTGAGTTACTATCTTTTAATGCCCATAATATTGTATATCTTATCTATATCTAAATTCTTTCTCACTATGCTTGCTAACTTATCCAATTCTCCTTCTCTGAGATTTTCATATGCTTTTGATTTTTTATACCCTAATCCTTTATTTTCTCTTATCTTATTCACAATGAATTCTCTAAAGTCAATTCCATCAAAAACTCCATGTATATAAGATCCAATTACATTTCCTGACATATTTATAGCACCATCTTCTGTGTCAACCTTTTCACCATTTTTGTCAGTTATATTGAATAATGGTCTTGCATCTTTCCCATATTTACATATTCCCATATGTATTTCATATCCGTATACATCCAATTTTCTATTAGTTAAGGATTCACCATCTTTTTTCATTGGAAAGTGAATTTTACTTCTTGCATTTACTCTGGTTGTAACTTTTTCTTTTTCAAATATAGTTTCTATGTCTAAAAGTCCTATACCCTCTACTTTTCCTACATCTGTCTCCACTCCATAAGGATCTTCTATGACTTTACCAAGCATTTGATATCCACCACATAGTCCTATTACAATTCCAGTTTTACTATATTTTTTTATTCGATCTTCAAGGCCGCACTGCCTAATTTTAAGTAAATCTTCTATAGTATTTTTACTTCCCGGAATAATGACTAAATCCGGATTCCCAAACTCTTCTACAGATGTTATAAATCTTACGGAAACGTCTTCCTCACTTTTAAGGGCATCTAAATCTGTAAAATTAGATATATGAGGCAGCTTTATTACAGCTATGTCAATAGGTGCTGTAACTTTTTTATTGAATTCTACAGCTCCATCTTCATCCTCAAGGGCCAATCTAAAATAAGGTATGACACCAAGACAAGGTATCTTCACTATATTCTCAAGCATCTTAAGGCCAGGCTCCAGTATATCTTTGTCTCCTCTAAATTTATTTATTATAGTACCCTTTACTCTTTTTTTCTCCTCTTCTGTAAAAAGCAGCATTGTTCCTGCAATGGATGCAAATACTCCTCCTTTGTCTATGTCTCCAGCTAAAAGTACTGGTGCATCTACTGATTCTGCCATACCCATATTCACAATGTCTCTATCTCTTAAATTTATTTCTGCAGGACTTCCTGCCCCTTCCATTACTATTATGTCAAATTTTTTCTCCATCTTTTCAAAGTGTTCTTTAAGCATATCCCTAAATTCCAGCTTCAAATTATGATATTGCATAGCAGTACTGTTGCCATACACTTTTCCATTAACTATAATTTGACATTTCTTATCTGAAGTTGGTTTTAATAATATAGGGTTCATATATGCTTCCGGCTGCAATCCAGCTGCATAAGCCTGAAGTACCTGAGCCCGTCCCATTTCTTTGCCATCTAATGTTATATATGAATTCAATGACATATTTTGAGATTTAAAAGGACACACTGAATAGCCGTCTTGTTTAAATATTCTACAAAGTGCTGTAACAATTATACTTTTTCCTACAGAAGAACCAGTTCCCTGAATCATAATTTTTGCCATAACAATTACTCCTTCCAAACTTTCTAAATATACTAAAAAGTCTACTTTTAATTAATATATGCATATCTATATTATAATCAAAAGGCAGCAAGCTCTAGAAAGCTAACTGCCTTTAACATAAAAACCTCAGCTCAAGCTGAGGTTAACCACACTAAAAGTTTCTCTCCCTCCGAAAGCATATAATAACAATCAGGCAGGTCTCCTGGCTTATGATTCATATTTACTTTAACCTTCCTCTTTTACGAGTGGTAACTAAAGTTCATCATCACATACAGTAGCGGGGGCTGCTGCGGAGTTTAACCGCATTCCCTTTTCACCTATAAAGGCACCTGAATCTTCTATTTAATTTATACTCTAAGTTTATTATAATTAGAGTTTTATGTCAACTTCAACTGTCCAATATATTTACATAAAACAAATAAAAATTTCATGTAATTCTAAAGTGTTACAGCTAATAACATTATTTGATATTATATTTTACTAAAAATTCAGTATCTTCCATTACTTTGTTGTAATCGTCATCCCTTATTATATGATGATCTTCAGAAAATACAAGAACTCGTTTAAAAAGTCCATTAACATATTCAAAATCATGTGTTGAACATATTATGGTTTTCCCTGCTTTATTTAATTTGACAAAAAGATCATTTAAGAATTTCTTTCCCTTAGGGTCTATTCCACTCATAGGTTCATCTAAAACTAGAACTTCAGGATTGAGAGCAAGTACAGCAGCTATAGCCACTCTCTTTTTTTCTCCTCCACTTATGTTATAGGGCTCCCTGTTTTCTAAATCTTTCACATTTAAAAGTTCTAGACAATCATTTACCCTTTTATTTACTTCATCTTCATCCATTCCCATTTGCCTTGGTCCAAAAGCAATTTCCTCGTATACACTAGAGCAAAAAAGTTGTGCATCGGAGTTTTGGAATACAAATCCCACTTTTTTATGGAACTTCTTTGAGAAATTACCTTTTTCCAATTCATTTTTACATATTTTTACATCATTAAAATAGTAATTTCCCTTTGTTGGAAATACCACTCCATTTAATAATTTTAAAAAGGTAGATTTACCACTTCCATTTGCACCTATAAGTGCTATGGATTCTCCTTGTTCTATATTTACATTTATATCTTTTAATACTTCATTATTTTTATATTTAAAAAAAGCGTCCTCAATTTTTATCATCTTAATCCCACCCTAGATATGTAAAAATACATAGTTATGATAAGTACATTAACTACTAAATATATTAGATCAAAAAACTTAAATTCAAATTTTTTGTGAGACACATACTCTCCTGTAAATCCCCTGCATTCCATAGCACAATACATTTCATCTCCCATTTCTTTTGATTTTAAAAATAAACTTCCAATTATCTTTGAAATAGAAGAATATTTTTTATTATTTCTTCCTATAGATCTAAGTTTTAGTGCATAAAACATGTCCAAAGAGAATTCACCTAATATATAAATGTATTTTAAAGTTATGTCAAATACCAAAATAAATATGTCTGGTATAAAAAACATCTTTAGTGCCTTAGTTATATCATGCCATTTAGTTGTATAAGATAAAACATTTATTGAAATTATAGTGCCAGCTACTTTTAGTAAAAGCATTTCACTATTTCTAATATTCCCCATAAGTATGGAAGGTATGAGCATTATAAATGTAAAAAATGGAATAGAAATGCTTAAAATTAGTATTTTTTTTATATCTTGAACATCTAAAAAACTTAAAATTAGTAGAAAATAAACATCTACAAGCATTATATAAGTAAAATTTTTAGACAACGATAAAAATAATATATTTAAAATAGTAAAGGAAAGTTTTAGCATAGGATTTAAATTGTACATAAAGCTATTATTTACTTTATTGTTCCTTTTAATAAGAGATAACATATGTAATATAGAAAATATACTTTTATCTATAAATTTGTCTTTATCTTCTTTAGGAACATACTCATCTTTTTTTAAAAGCCAATCCTCCATAAATTGCACCTTCAATTCTAATTTTTTAATTTTCCAACTTCCTCGTTAAAAATATATCATACTAACAATTATTATTCAACTAAATAAAAAACATTCTTGTTAGCTTAATCCATAAAAAACATACCATACACCCATTCCTATAGCAGTTCCACTTGCCTGTTCTTTAATTAAAAAGTCTTTAAGTTCTTCTCTGTGAAGTGCAATTACCTGTATGTCTTCGTCTGGCTCCAACTTTTGTATGGGAATTTGATTTTCCATTAAATCTTCATATATATCAACCCTTGCTAATGTAACTTTATCTGTTAAAAGTGCAGGATTTGAATAAAGTAAAGGGCTCATTGACTTTACTTCTCCCTTATATCCAGTTTCTTCTTCTAACTCTCGTAGTGCATTTTCACCTATATCATCTCCTTCCACAAGACCTGCTGGAAATCCAATAACATATTTATCTATAGCAGCTCTGTATTGTTTGATAAATATATACTTATTAGATGGTACAAGCTTGCTAATTATTACTACTGTATTTGTAGTATTAGTTCTCTTTATTCTTTCCCACTTTAACTCCTCATTATTTTTTCCCTTATAAGTTATTTCCTGTAATTGAATCCACTTTCCTTTATACAGTGTTTTTTCCGATATTCTTTTCATCAAGTCCATCCTCCCATTTTTTCAGCCTCCTGGCCTATTATCATAATTCCTTTTTTAATATTTTCTTCACTGACCCTTGAAAATCCAAGCCTAAAGGTATCATATCCCTCATCATTTACATAAAATACATCACCAGGAGTAAATATTACTCCTCTCTTGCAGCACCTTTCTAAAAGCTGTCTGGAGCTTATACTCCTTAGTTTTATAAATATATACATGCCACCATCGCCAAATATATCTTCACAAGGAATATACTCTCTTGCACACTTTAATGTAAATTCATATTTTCCCTTATATACTCTTCGAGCTTTCTTTATGTACTTTTCAAAATTTCCTTCATTTAAGTAATCATAAAAAATTGCCTGATCTAAAGAAGAAGTGTGAATATTCCTAGCCCTTTTAGAACTCTCTAAATAATTTATAAGCACTTTATCCGCGAGTACCCATCCTATCCTTATTCCTGGAAATAATACCTTTGAAAAACTTCCTATATATATAACACTATTTCCGCTGCCACTAAAGGCAGCTATAGGTGATATATGAGTTCCTGAATACCTAAGTTCTTCGTTAAATCCGTCTTCAATTATAGGTACATTATAGCCTTTAAGTATATTGTACAATTCTACCCTATTTTCTGGAGGCATGACAATACCTGTAGGATTTTGATAGGATGGAATAAAGTATGATATTTTAAATGTATTTTTTTTCAATTCTTCACTTAGATCTTTTAAGCATACCCCATCTTTTTCAACTTTTACCCCAGTTATATTAAGTCCATGTAATTTCATGATTTTAATGGCAGTATTATGGGTTGGATTTTCACACAATATATTATCTCCCCTATCCGTAAGACAAGATAATATTAAATCAAATCCTTCTGTAAATCCATTTGTTATAAGTATATCCTTCCCTTTTGTACAAACTCCTTTACTTTCCATATATTTAAGTAAATATTGAATAAGAGGCTTGTAACCTTTAGCATACCCATAATTCAATACTTTTTCTCCTTCTATAGACATACGGTTTAAAAAAGCCTTTTTAAATTCATCTACATTAAAAAGTTTTTCATCAGGAGCTATGCTTTTGAAAGATATCATGCCCTTTTCCCACTTGGCTTCATGTTTTATTATATCTAATTTTTCTGAAAGTTTTCCATACTCATTTATTTTATCTTCCCAATTTATACTCCACTTTTCCTGAAAATCTACTTTTACATCTGAAACAAATGTACCTTTTCCCTTTTTTACATATACAAACCCTTCATCCTGCAAAAATTCATAAGCATACATTACAGTATTTCTACTTATTTTTAACATTGAAGCCAGATCTCTTGTAGACGGAAGTTTTTCTCCACTTCTAAGCATACCTTTCAGTATCATATCTTTAATATAATCTTTTAGCTGTATATATACAAG
>DAIMMR010000004.1:0-32377 GCA_036720575.1 Clostridium sp. | reverse complement strand
GCATACCTTTCAGTATCATATCTTTAATATAATCTTTTAGCTGTATATATACAAGTTTCTCTTTATTTATCTTCAGTTCTGAAAACATAACAAGTTTCACCTCAAATATATCTTTGCACAATTTTACAAATAAATAAAGAATAATATTAATAAATAAGTTATTGACATATAGTAAAAAAAATATTTAAAAGAGATATGAAAAGTATTGTTAAAAATAAAATGACAATGTTGATTGTTGCAGGTGTATGTATTCTTCCATCTCTCTATGCATGGGTCAATATAAAAGCATGTTGGGATCCTTATGGAAATACAAATACTATTCCTGTAGCAATTGTCAATGAGGATAAGGGTACAAGTTTTAGAGGAGAAAATTTAAATATAGGAAATAAGATTGTAGTAAAATTGAAAAATAACCATAAAATAGGATGGAAATTTGTAAATGCCAAAAATGCAGAAAATGATGAACAAAACATTATAAATTTAAAGGATGCAATAATAAAATTAAGCGACAATATGAACGTTATAACAGATGTTCTTGGAGGCATAAGTGATGATTCAAATGATTTTAATTCAACGCTTTCTCAGATTAAATCAGGTATTCCTATGATAAATTCAAGAATATCTACCTTAGAAAATGGTAATGTAAGGATTTTGAAAATGGAGAAAAAGTGAAATTGTCATACAAATATTTTTCGAAATTGGTTCTGTTTTTGATAATATCAATTATACAAACTACCATTATTACTTTAGGAGACATATATATAGTAGGAATAAAGCCTGAAAATTCATGGCTTATGATGGGATTTGCACTTACCTGCAGCTTTACTTTCACTATCATTGTAGTTACATTGGTATCTATTATGGGTAACGTTGGAAAAGCCGCTGCAGTTATAATAATGGTCTTTCAAATTGCAGGGGCAGGAGGACTTTATCCTGTAAAAACCTTGCCTCAAATATTTGGAGTACTAGAACCACTTTGGCCTTTTACATATGCTATAAATGGATTCAGGGAAGCTATAGCAGGACCTATTTGGAGTAATGTGTCTAAGAATTTTCTCACTTTAATGGCTTTTGCAGGTGCATTTTTGATTATTTCTGTCTTAAAAAAGCCTCTTCACAAATTAACTAATAAGGCAGAGCATGAATTCAAAGAATCAGGTTTATAGTAATACCAACAATTATATAATTAACTTGAGAACAAATAATTATAGTATAATGTATTTATCTGATAATGCAGAATAGTAAATTATTATGGTGTAAAACTAAAAGTAGGAGAACAGTTATTTATACTATACTAAAATCAACAGTTATTTAGAAAGGATGTTTATTATGGTTAAAATCACTTGTATTGTTTGTGGTATGGCGATAAATGGAAAAAATTATAATTTTAATAAAGAAGCATTTATAAATTCAAATAGTAAAGAAAAAATAATGTATTGCCCATTTTGCGGAGCGCCAATTGAATATTTAATAGAAAATGGACAAGAAATAAAATATGATAGAAATAAATTGAATCAAAATTCCTTGAAAATAATAGATCATGCAGTTAAATTGGAAGTTTTTAATGGAGATTTTTATAAGAAAGCTTCATATATGGCAAAAGATAAAAATGTAAAAAGTATGTTTAAGGCTTTATCAAGTATAGAATATATGCATGCTAAAATTCATAAGAAAATAGCCGGCATTAAAGAAATGCCAGTACTTAAGGATATGGATTATTCAAAATATAATACCGATAAAGATTTGCTTGCTGCAGCTTGTCAAAGAGAAAAACATGCTGTAGCGTATTATAAAAAGTATGAAAAAGAAATCCATGAAGAAAACATTTCAAAGATATTTAATGCACTTTCTAAGGTTGAAGAGGAACATGTAGAGCTTACAGGTAAACAATTGTAAAAAAATTACCAAGTAATATTTTTGAGAGGACAGAGGACAATTGACAGAGGACAGTAAAGGAGGATTTTTCTCCGCTGCACTACGAAAAATCTTTAATGAAATTTTTGAAAGCTCGTTTTGCTAAAGCAAAACATCGCTGAGTTGATTTATATAAATTAAAAGATTTTTTGCGATAGCTAAAAATCATCCTTTACTGTCAATTGTCCACTGTCAACTTTCAACTCGAGAACTTTAAAATGCTGGAATTATGCTTCCATTATATTTTTCCTGTATAAACTTTTTAATTGATGGATCATTAACGGCTTTTGCCAATGCCTTAATATAAGGTTTGTCTTTATTTTCTTTTTTAACAGCAATTATATTAGCATAAGGTGAATCCTTAGATTCTATGGCAATAGCATCTTTAAGTGGATTTAGCTTTGCCTGAAGTGCATAGTTTGTATTTATAACTGCCGCATCTACTTCTGTTAAAGTTCTTGGAAGTTGTGGTGCATCAAGTTCCTGAAATTTTAAGTTTTTCTTATTTTCAGTTATATCTAACTTTGAAATAAGATCTCCGCTCTTTACTTTTATAATTCCTTCATGAGCCAATAATTTTAATGCTCTTGCACCATTTGTAGGATCATTTGGTATTGCAATTTCAGCACCATTTTTCAAATCTTTTAGACTCTTGATTTTATTAGAATAAACCCCCATAGGTTCAAGATGTACTTTTGCTACATAATCTAAATTTGTATTATTCTTTTTATTGAATTCATTTAAATATGGAATATGTTGAAAGAAGTTTGCATCTATATCTCCTGAATCCAAAGCCTTATTAGGAGTTACATAATCTGTAAACTGAACTATTTGTAAATCGTATCCTTGTTTCTTTAATATAGGCTTTACCTTTTCTAGTATTTCAGTGTGAGGCTGTGGAGATGCCCCTACTTTTATTACTTTTTTGTCATCACCTTTACTACTGCTTGAAGAACTTGTACTGCTTTGCGCACCACATCCAACTAATGCCAAGATCAATGTTAACGATAAAATAACTGTAATTAATTTTTTCATTTTGATTCCCTCCGATTATAAAATAATAGACAATTTCTAAGCATTAAGCTGAGATACAAAATTTTCATATCATATTTTCAATTTAAAATCAAATAAAACTCGAGGAACAACCTCGAGCTAAAAATCTCAATGATCCTCTCATCTTCCAGCTTATGCTGCAGGAATTAGCACCACTATACTATTAAAAATAGCATTGGTTGCCGGGTTTCATAGGGCCAGTCCCTCCACCTCTCTTGATAAGTTAATATTAAATTTTGTTAACTTGTGGTTTATATTATAACAGCGAAATTTAAAGATGTCAATAACATTTTTATTTTTCACTAAATCGTAATTTTTCCTGCAACTATCATATATATACTTATAACTGCAAGAATTACTAAAATTGTTGCTGCACCTTTTTCTACATTTGTAAAAGCAATTGCATTTCCCTCTTTTCTAGCTTTATAAAAGACTAAAATTCCACCTGAAAATAATATAGTAAGAAGAAGCATGTAACTTAAGCCTGCTGCATATATAAGCCAAACTGTATATATAACTGACAATCCCGATATAGCCATATCTCTAATTCTTGTATTATCACCTGCAGTATATGTCTCCTTAGTGATAGTTAATTTTAGAGCATACAATGCACTGAAAAAATATGGTACTAATACGGCAGAACTTGCAATAGCGTATAGTATCTGATACGAACTTTTAGAAAAGAAAGCCCATATTAAGAAAACTTGAGTTACTATATTTGTAACCAAAAGAGCATTTTTAGGTGCTCCATTTGCATTTTCTTCTGTAAAAAACTTTGGAAATGCTTTACCTTTGCCTGCAGAATATGACAATTCTGAACATATCAAAGTCCATCCAAGAAATGCACCTAATAATGATATTATTAAACCTACATTTACTACTATAGCGCCCCATTTACCAACCATATATTCTAAGGCATATGCCATAGAAGGGCTCTTTAATCCAGCCAATTGAGCTTGTTTCATTGTACCAAGTGCCAATAATGATACTAAAACATAAATAACAAGTACTCCTAGTAATCCTACTATAGTGGCTTTACTGATATCCTTTCTTACTTTTGCTTGCTTTGAAAATACAACTGCACTTTCTATGCCAATAAATGCCCACAAGGTTATAAGCATCGTACCCTTTACCTGTGTCAATACACTTCCAAGATTAGTGCTCATATTTCCCCAGAAATACAAGTTGAATATATTAACTTTAAACATATTTATCTGCATTGAGCAATTCTGCAATTTTTTCTGAAGCAAAATCTTTATCAATTACTGCAGGAACTCCTTCAAGATTTCCATTTCCCTTATCAACTACAGGGATGCCACCACCGCCTACAGTGATAACAGCATGTCCAGCATTAACTAGAGTTTTAATTACAGGTTCTTCGATCACAGTTTTAGGAAGTGGAAGTGGTGAAGGAACTACTCTCCTCCATCCTCTGTTTGCATCTTCTTTCATGATGTATCCTTTTTCATCCATAAGTTTTTTTGCTTGTTCTTCTGTAAAAAATGACCCTACAGCTTTAGTTGGATTTTTGAAAGCTGGATCGTTTTCATCTACTACAACTTGAGTAATTACTGTAGCAATTTCCTTACTTAATTCTCTTTTTTTCATTTCTTCTTTTATTGCCTGCTGAAGTTGATATCCTATATATCCCTGGCTCATTGCGCCGCATTCTGGGAAAGGCATAATTGGATTTTTTTCATTTACTGCTGCAGCTGTTTCATATGCAGCAACTAACTGCCCAACCTGAGGTCCATTCCCGTGTGCTATTACTACTTCATGCCCTTCTTAGATAAGGTCAACAATTGGTTTTGCCGTTTCTATACATGTTTTTAGCTGTGTTTCAGCTGATTTGTCATTAGGATTAGCCTGCATTGCATCTCCACCTAAAGCTACTACTATTTTTGACATATTTTACTTCTCCCTTATTAAATCATAAGAAATGAAATAACTTACTGAAGCTAATATTATTAAACTTAATATGCATAGAGATGAAATAACTAATATTATATTGTGTTTGATACTTCTCATAAATTGCACTCCTCGTATAATAAGTTTATAATTAGTTAAAGAACTGCTATAGACTTATTTATTTTTTATATTTCCATATAGATTAAAGAATCTATTTTATTTTTCTAGTGGTGATTCTTCCAACAAGCAAGATTTATTAATAAGAATAATTTATTTATCCTGACATTTAAATATAAGGCCTTCAAAAAACTTATTTATAGAAACTTTTCCTCCTATTTTCCTTTTATGATTTATATAATCCATTTTTTTACATTTTATAATTGTTTTCTACCTTTATTTTATATTGTTGAATTTTTTATGTCTATATTTTTCACTATTTTCACAGAACAAATCCATAAAAAGCCATAATTCATTAAAACCACATTCAGGATAAACTAGTTATCCTGTGGTTCTTTATTTTATATGGGAAATGTATAAAATAAATATTAAACATAGTAATTGAAAAATATTAAATAACAAATTCAGTGGAGGAATTAATATGAAAATAGGAGTTATAATGGGTGGAATATCTTCTGAAAGAGAGGTTTCACTAAATTCAGGTAAGGAAATAGTAAACTGCTTAGATAAAAATAAATATGAAGTTATACCTATTGTCATAGATAAAAAAATAGATGTTCTTGAAAAAGTAAAAGATATAGATTTTGCCTTTATTGCACTTCATGGTAAGTTTGGAGAAGATGGTATTATACAATCAGTACTTGAAACAATGGATATACCTTATTCAGGATGCGGGCCTTTGACAAGCGCCATTTGCATGGACAAAGACATGAGTAAAAAAGTATTAAAGTCTGCAGACATAAATACTGCCAAATGGATTTGTGTTAAATCTATAGAAGAAATTGATTACGATAAATTAGATGAGATAGGCTATCCTGTAGTTGTAAAACCTAACTCTGGTGGTTCAAGTGTTGCTACTAATATAGTTAGGAAAAAGGAAGATATTGAGAATAACGTAAAGTTAGCTCTAAATTACGACACTGAAATTGTCATTGAAAAATATATACAGGGAGATGAAATAACATGCTGTATGTTAAACGGTAAAACTCTTCCTGTAATCGCAATAAAACCTAATGCAGAATTCTTTGACTACACTGCAAAATATGCAGATGGTGGTTCTGATGAAATAGTTGTAGGACTTGAAAAATCTCTTCAAGAAAAAGTTGAAAAAATATGTCTTCAATGCTGGAAAGTTCTCAAATGCAAAAGCTATGCAAGAATAGATATGATAATTGAAAATGGTATTCCTTATGTGCTTGAACTAAACACTTTACCAGGTCTTTCAAAAAATAGCCTATTTCCTAAGAGTGCTCGTGGAGTTGATATATCTTTTCCCCAACTATTGGATAAAGTAATTCAATATTCACTCTAATTAGCGAAAATTGCAAATAGAAAATTTCAATATGATATATTAACTTTTTATTAGTAGTTACCGATAATTGTTAAATAAATATGTCGGAATTTTCTAAATAATAACTCTTGTAATGGTGAAAGGGGAATGCATTTTGTTTAAAAATTACAGACCTGTATGGGAAGAAATTAATTTAGACAATCTTGTATATAATATACGTCAAATAAAGCTAAAAGTTGGTGATAATAAAAGGCTAATAGGTGTTGTTAAGGCTAATGCCTATGGTCATGGAGCTTTAGAAGTATCACAGGTTTTATTAGAAAATGGAGTAACTAGATTAGCAGTATCTGAGTTAGATGAAGCAATAGAACTTAGAGAAAACGGAATTAAAGTCCCTATAATGATACTTGGCATAGTTCCAGATACTTTTTTGAATGACATAATAGATTATGACGTAGAGCCAGTAGTACCTTCTTATGAATATGCAAGTAAATTATCAAAAGTGGCTAAAAATAAATGGAAATCCGCAAAAATACATGTTGCAGTAGATACTGGAATGGGGAGAATAGGATTTCAAACAAATCAAAATAGTGTAGAAGAAATATGCAATATAAGCAAGCTTCCAAATATAGAAATACAAAGCTTATTTTCTCATTTCTCCACTTCAGATGAAAAAGACAAAACATATTCACAGGAACAATTTGAAAAGTATAAAACATTTTACAATGAACTCATGAATAAAAAGATAAAGATAAACATGATAAATATAGCAAACAGTGCAGCTATAATGGAATTGCCTGATACCTATTGTGATTCAGTTAGACCAGGAATAATAATTTACGGTTATTACCCTTCAAACGATGTGGACAAAAAACAATTAAGCATAAAACCTGTCATGAGTTTAAAGGCTAAAGTAGCTTATGTAAAAACATTGGAAGCTGGAAAATATGTCGGCTATGGTAGAAAATTTAAATCTGAAAGGAAAAGCATAATAGCTACACTTCCAATAGGATATGCAGATGGTTATACTAGAATGCTTTCAGGTAAAGCAAACGTAATAGTCAATGGTAAATTTGCACCAGTAGTTGGTAACATCTGTATGGACCAGTGCATGATAGACGTTACAGATGTAGGTGAAGTTAATGTAGGCGATGAAGTCATACTCATAGGTGAAAAAAATGGATTGAGGTTTGATGCAGACGATATAGCTAAAATAATTGGAACTATAAGTTATGAAGTACTTTGTTCAATAAGCAGAAGAGTTCCAAGGATATATATAAAAGACGGAAAAATAATCAAAATTAGAAATTATCTAAAATAAATATAGAGTTTCCAGATTGAAAGTTCACTTATACTAAGTCATATAATGACAAATTTCATCACGTTAAAAACTTTAATAAGTCTAAAGTTCGGTATTTTGAAAATCTAAGAACCTTAGCTAAACTCGTACCTCAAACATATCTAAGCTCCTAAGATTTTCTAAAATACCTCGCTAAAACTTATGGAAAAGTTTTTAAATGTGCTTTCAATTTTGTCATTATATTTTATGTATAAGTTTAAACTTCAATTGGAAACCCTATAGATATAGGTTTTCTAACTTAAAAATCAACTTATACGCAGGCATATTTTTACAATAATGAAGCTCTTTTAAATATTTTGTCTATAAGGCTTAGGGAAAAATTTTTGAAAAATCTAGAACTTTTGAATTGTTTGAGGTACGAGTTTTCAAAAGTTCTCAGTATTTTTTTAAAATTTTTTACTTAGCCTTATCAAAATATTTAACGATCTGAATGTTGTAAAAAATATCCGAAGTATACGTTGATTTTTCGTTTAGAAACTCTATTCTTTAGTGGGCATGTCTATGATGCAAGTCTGGAGTATGTGGATGACAATGTTCCATTCTCTCATGAACGTGATAGTGAGTGTGATACACACTATCAGGTATACCAGGATGATGATGATTGTGATGTCCATCTGTATGACAGTGCCTATGTTCATGGGCCATATACAAATGAACATGCATATGACTGTGATTTTCCCTTATAATAAGAACCGTTCCTGCAATCATAAGAGGAAGTGCAAACGCAAAGGTAACACCTGGAACTTCTCCCAGTAAAATAAAAGATAATATAGTGCTTATAAAAGGTGCTGCACTGAAAAAAGCACTAGTTCTAGCACTGCCTAAATTTCTCATTGCAAACACAAACAAAACCGTACTAAATCCATAGCTTAAAAATCCAAGCAACAGCGCCATGAAAATTATTTTAAAGTCTGGCAAATGATTTCCTAAAATCATTGACAAAATTAATGAAAATGTCCCTGCTCCCAATCCTTTAACCATAACTATAGTATAAGGATTTTTAGCAGATATGTTTCTTGTAAAATTATTATCTATTCCCCAACATACGCAAGCCAATATTATTCCCAAAGCTCCTAAAGATATTCCCCACTGGCCGGTAAAATTCCAGGATAAAATTACACTAGCAGAAAGTATACATACTATAGCTAACCCAACTCTCTTTCCAATGTTCTCTTTAAAAAATAGTGCTGCAATAATTGTAGTAGCTGCGCCTTCAAAATTCAAAAGCAGTGATGCAGTAGAAGCTGGAGTTACTTTTAAACTTATCATTTGAATTATAGGTCCTAAAATTCCTCCAAAAATAACAGCTCCTAGAAGCCATGGAAAGTCTCTTTTAGTTAACCCTGCTTCATCTATATCTTTTTTGCATAAAATTTTTTCTAATATCTGAAATATTAAAAGTCCTGCACCGCTTCCAATATACAAGAGAGCAGCTAAAAGAACTGGATCTATTCTCCCAAGAAGGATTTTTGAAATAGGTGCGCTGGCTCCAAAAAGTAGTGCTGAAAAAAGAGCTTGAAATATTGGATATAATTTAGTATTCTTTATCATTTATAACACTCCTAAATTAAAAATTATTCCCAAAATTTATCAATGGCGTTATTCAAATTATCTAAGACCTCTGTATCATTTTTTTCAACTGCATCCTTCACACAATGATTGATATGGTCTTTCAATATTATTTTACCGGTGTTATTAAGTGCAGACCTTACTGCAGATATTTGAATAATAACTTCACTACAGTCTCTTCCTTCTTCTACCATACGTTTTACAGCCTCCAGATGCCCAATTATCTTAGATAACCTATTTACAACTGCTTTATTATTTGGATGGTTATTTTTTTCCATATAAGCATCTCCTTATCCCCCTATAGGGGTTATTTTAATTATAATACATTATACTTTTATTGTAAATAGTGTTTAAAAAACAAGCCCCTTATGGGGCCTGATCTCTACCATTTTAACGTGCATCCAGTTTTATACTCAAATTCTTTCTTTACATCCTCCATATTTTCTACATTACCATCTTCTAATTTTAATTCCACACTTAAATCGCTGCTATTAAAAGACGGATTTTTCTTCAAATCTATGCCTTTACTTTTACAAAGTATAGATGCAATTTGCAATATTTCATTTTGATTTGCACTATTTGCTACTTTCATATTCCACCCTGTAAGACGAACTAATTCCTCTATGTTTTTTTCATACTTCTTACCAATTACAGGGCTTATAAATGTAAGTTCTATATATCTTCCCTCAAGATTCGACTTTATACTTTTTTTGTAAGGCCTAAACTGCTCTCTTTCAAAAGTTTCATCTATTATATTTAAAGCTTTATTTTGTTCCATCATTTCGCACTCATTTTCAGCTTTAATAAACGTACTATCTTTTAGATCTACTCCTGGAGATTGCACTAATACATGAAGTCCTGTAATGTTTTCAATTTCGACTAATTTTTCTTTTTCCACATTACATTTAGAATTCAACATAACTACAACCTGATTTTCTCCTAATCTATAAGATATTTTTTTAATAGATACATCCTGTAAATTTATCCTTACAACTTCGGAAACTGCATTTATATTTACAGTATTATTTATTTCTACTTTCCACTTAACCTCTTCTTCAAATTTTTTTATCTCCTCGTATATACTCTTATCAACTACAGTTGGAAAATCAAAATTTAAAATCACCTTTTTCTGGTCACATATAAAACTAATTTTCTTTGTATTAAATTTATTAAAGTATTTGTCTGCAGCTTCCTTCAATTCATTGGGTTTAATCTCGTTATGTTTTAAGCTCTGAGAGACCTTATCCTCAGGATTGGGTTTAAATAAAAACAATCTCCTTGTGTCACTTTCAAAATAAGGACATTCTACTATAATTCTTTGAAAATCTTCTAAATCATTTTTACCCTTGTTATTTCCCTTCCATATAAATATAAGTTCTTCCAATGTAAAAAGTCTTTCACCATAATTATAAAGCACGAACTCCCATAACCTTTTTACATTATTTTCATCCATTTCTTCACAAGAGTTCATAACTTTATCAATACTTTTTTTCCACTGTTTTCTTGGATTTTTTATATTTATTTCATAAACTTCACTGCACCTAGGTGCATATACCCTTCCTCTTACATCTTTGGAAAGCTCTTTTGATAAATTTTCCACTACCTCTTCATTCCCATGAACTAGAAATATATTTTTAGGTGTTAAAAAATCTATAAGAGATTTTATTTCATACTTATCACTGTGGGCGGAAAGTCCTACTTTTTCTACCTTGCAATTTACTGGAACAGTTTTCTCATTTATGTAAAGTTTTTTGTCCTCTTCTTCATCTAAAAGATTTAGCAGCTTTCTTCCAGGTGATTCCTCGTCCTGATATCCCGTTATAACTATGTACCCATTTTCCATAGGGGCTATTTTTTCTGCATAATATTGACTGTACCCTCCAGTAAGCATTCCTGAACTTGACACTATTACACAAGGCTTGTCGTCTTTTAGTATCTCTTCTCTAAGTTTATTATTATCTACTGCAATTATGTTGTCATCGTAAAAAGGTTCAATTCCCCTGAGTATCTTTTTTCCCAAAGAATTTTTAAGATACAGCGGATTTAATTTGTAGGTTCTGTTTATATCCTTTATCATACCATCTACATAAACTTTAGTATTTTTTAATATCTTTTTATTTACTGCTTTTTTTATAATAAGAAGCACTTCCTGAGCCCTTCCAAGAGCAAAAGCAGGAATAAGCATTTTCCCCTTTTTTTCTATGCAGTCGTTTATTATATTAATGAGTTTTTCCTCTTCCACTTCTCTATTTGAATGAAGTCTATCTCCATAAGTGGATTCAAAGATTGCTGCATCTGGTCTTAGTTTTGGAACTTTCAACCCTTCCACAGTTTTTTGTGAAAATATTGAGAAATCTCCAGAATAAAATAATGATCCCTCTGGAGTCGTAATATAAATACAAGCGGCTCCTGCTATATGACCTGCTGTATAGAAAGTGAGTTTTATATTTTCAAATATAGAAAATTCCACCATATAATTTATAGGAAACACACGATTTAGCATGCTTATAACGTCTCCTTCAGCATAAAGCGGAATCTCTCCTTCCCTATTCTTCATTATTTTTAAACTATCATATAAAAGTACTTTCATTAAGTCCTTTGTCATTCTAGTTGTATATATTCTAGCCCCTGGATATTCCTTACTTATTATAGGCAGAGAACCTATGTGATCCATATGGGCATGACTTACAATTATGGCATCTACTCCTCCCTGATCTTGAATTGATTTAAAATCCGGCAGGGTATCTTTAGAGGAACTCTGCCTTATGCCACAGTCAAGAAGTATATTTTTATTATATATATTCAAAAGGATACAACTTCCCCCTACTTCTCTAGCTCCTCCTAAAAATGAAATGTTCATGTTTGCCTATCACCTCTCCTTTTTATCCTCTATAACTCTATAATTATTATATCCTATAGAATTGCAAAGTAAAATTAGATTTGTTATTTTACGCACTTGCGTAAGATTTATACATAAAATGTACTGTGATTAATTTTATAGGAGAAATCATGAGTTATAGAGATAATTCATTCTACTCTAGAACTTCAGCTATAAGCTATGCAGTAAAGTACGCTCTCACCCCCAATCCAAACTATAAATATTTTTCTATATATCAAACTATCGGCGGCGACTGCACAAATTTCACTTCACAGTGCTTGCATGCAGGAGGAGCACCTATGGTCTTTTCAGGTAAAAATACCTGGTGGTATAACATTAGAACTAATAAATGGTCAGTTTCCTGGGCCGTGGCAGGTTCTCTTTACTGGTATTTAAAAATTAACGCTGAAAAGAATTTATATGGTATAAAAGGAACAGAAGTACCTTCCCTTTCTTCTCTTAAGATAGGTGATTTAATATTTTACCGAAATAATAAAGGTGCAATAGCCCATTCTGCCATCATTACTTCTTTTCGTAACGGCCGCCCACTCATATCACAGCATACTTTTAATGCCTTAAACATAACTTACGTAAAAGATTGGGCATCTAAAATGCACTTTATGAAAATATGGTTATAAGATTTTGTTTACAATGCCTATTATAAAAGTATATAATATCCCTATGTAGATAAGAAAATAGGTGGTTTGATAAACATGATAGCAGTTATAGTAAACTTTATTTCCATAATAATAGGAAGTATAATTGGAATATTTTTAAAAAATGGTATACCAAAAAGAGTTAAGGAAAGCGTTTTTAGTGGACTTGCTTTATGTGTTCTATACATTGGAATTTCAGGTTCCTTAAAGACAAATAATGTACTTACTCTAATAATATCCATAGTAATAGGTACAATTTTAGGAGAATTAATTGATATAGATAAGCGTATAACGAGTCTAGGCAATTTAATAGAAAGTAAATTTAAAAATGGAAATGATAAAATATCAGAAGGCTTCATAACTTCAAGCCTTTTGTTTTGTGTAGGAGCCATGGCAATAGTCGGATCTCTAGAAGCAGGTCTTGATGGAAATTATAAAACACTTTTTGCAAAATCCGTAATAGATGGAGTTTCCGCAATTATTTTTTCTTCTTCTTTAGGCATTGGTGTAATGATTTCGTCTATAAGTGTACTTGTATACCAGGGTGCTATAACCCTTGGAGCAGTATTTCTAAAAAGTGTACTGACAAGCTCAGTTATCGCTGATATGACTGGAATAGGAAGCCTTCTCATTATTGGACTTGCCCTAAATATGCTGAACATAACTAAAATAAAAATAGCAAATTTGCTGCCTTCAGTTTTTATGCCAATTTTTGCATACATAATTTATACTAATTTTCATCACTTTTTATCCTACATTCCATTTTAGAGATTCTAAGTAAAAATTTAACATATGATGATAAACAGAGTTCTTGGTTTCAGGTGGAGTTTTTTTCTCCATCTGAAACTTATTAACAGGATTCTTAGTGCTTTAGCACTTAGAAGGCGTTATCCTTTAGGGTAAATCGTTATCCAGGGGCGTAGCAGCCGTTATCCCCCACTTTATAAGAAAAGCAGATATCCCAAATCTTTGATTTGGCGACAGTCGCTTTCGCTGTGTGCGATGTGGGTATTACGGCTGGTAGTCATCGGATAAATTTTTACTAGAAAGTTTCGTACGATATTACTTCTAAAAATAAATGTATATGAGATATACTTTACTGTAGATTTTTAAGAGTAACACTGTACGGGTATTCTAGCTTGAAATTTTAACTTATACATAAAATATAATGACAAAATTGAAATCACCTTTAAAAACTTTTCCATAAGTCTTAGTGAGGTATTTTAGACTTATTAAAGTTTTTAACGTGATGAGATTTGCCATTATATGATATTGTATAAGTGAACTTTCGACCTAGAAATATCTAAATATCTAAAATTATATCTTCTAAACTTCTTTTTGGCACATGATGAACTTTATTCTCATCTCTCCAGTACTTCACATCATTATTTGAATCCATAGGTTCTATAACCACTTGTTCCTTTGGCTTTCCAAGAGCTACTACCAATATAATTTCATATTTTTCATCTAAATTAAGACTTGATTTTAATTCTTTTTTATTCACATTTCCCAGCATACATCCACCAAATCCTTTTTCTACAGCTCCTAGTAAAATAGTTTGAGCTGCTATTCCAGGATCAAATGAAGGACTTTTGCTAATAGATGTGTCATTAAGTATAACAACATAACCAGTTGGTTTTTCACCTTCTTCAGGTCCATTCCAATCCTTTAAATATCCTGCCCAACCTAAAGTCTTAAATATTTTTTCATTATTATCTTTGGTATTTGATATAACATATTTTAGCGGCTGCAAATTTGAACTTGATGCTGACAATCTGGCAAGGTTTACTAACTCCTTTAAAGTTTCCACAGTTATTTTTTCATCCTGATAAAATCTTCTACAGGATCTATTTTTTAAAACTAGTTCTTTTATCATATTCATCCCTCCAAACTAATAACTTAATATCATTACAATTATCATATCTCTAAACAAATTTAATATCAATCAAATATAGTAAATGCAAAGGTAACATTGAATTATATCTCATGTTACTATAAAATTATATATAGTAAATATTATTCATAAAAAGGGGGAACTAGAATACAATGAAAGTTTTGGCATATAGTCATAGACAAGATGAAACTGAATATTTCAAAAAATTCAGTAAAAAATACAACGTGGAGGTTGTATTGTGTGATGATCCACCAACTATAGAAAATGCAGACTTGGCCAAGGGATTTGACTGCATCAGCATTATCACAACTAAAATTTCAGACAAATTAGTAGAAAAATTTCATGAAATTGGAGTAAAATTTATATCTACAAGAACAATAGGATATGACCATATAGACATAAAAAAGGCGAAAGAACTAGGTGTCCATATAGGCAATGTAAACTATTCACCAAATAGTGTAGCCGATTATACAATTATGATGATTCTTATGGCTATAAGAAAAATGAAAGCTATTATGGAACGAAGTAATGTACAGGATTATTCTTTAAAGGGTGTTCAAGGTAAAGAACTTCACAATTTAACTGTAGGTGTTATTGGTACAGGAAGAATTGGGCGTGCAGTTATAAGTCGCTTAAGTGGATTTGACTGCAAAATATTAGGTTATGATTTATATGAGAATGAAGAAATAAAGAAGTATGCTACATATGTTACACTAGAAGATCTCTTAAAAAACAGTGACATCATTACAATGCATGCACCTGCAACAGATGACAATTATCACATGATAAATAAGGATTCCATAGCACTTATGAAAGATGGTACTTTTATTATCAATATAGCCCGAGGCTCGCTTATCAATACTGAAGATCTTATAGATGCTATTGAACAGAAAAAAATCGGTGGTGCCGCTATAGATGTTATCGAAAATGAATTTGGACTTTACTATAACGATTTAAAATGTGAGATACTAAATAAAAGAGAAATGGCAATTCTAAAATCTTTTCCAAATGTAATTGTAACACCTCACACAGCTTTTTATACAGATCAAGCTGTAAGTGACATGGTAGAACATTCTATTTTAAGTTGTGTTTTATTCATGGAAGGTAAAGAAAATCCATGGCAAATTGAATAAACAAAAGTTCTTATGCACTCTTCTTTTTTTCATAAAAGAAGAGTGCATTAATTTTAATGTTTTTTTATAGGATATCAAGAGATTCTTAGGTTCAGGTGGAGTTTGCTTATAAGGAATGCCTTTTCTCCATCTGAACCTTAGAAGAACTTATCCAGGCGCGTAGCAGTGCTTATCCCCCACTTTGAAGAAGATGGGGGTGTTAGCAATGGTAGCGATCGGATAAAAAGTTTATCAACTAACCTTAAACCAAAATCAAGTTAAAATCTTGGTAAATCCTTTAAATTTTCAACACCCATAACATCAGGGTCAGCTACTAAATATTCTCCTCCATCTTTACCTTTAAATACGCCAACTCCTTCAATTATGTGTTCCCTTGCCATCATTATAGCGTGATTTAAAGAAAGCTCTTCACCATTCTCAAGTAACACATCTGTAATTTTCCCATTTTTATCTTTTCTTACTTTAGTTATTTTTGAATTTTTCATTATATACCTCCTGATTAGATATATCATTCATATATATTTTGAGGAAAAATTCAATTACTTATACAACATATACAACATATTTTTTTATCTTATGATTGCACAATTATAACTTTTTTAATTACAATTGAAGTTAAAAATGAACTGGGTGTTATTATTGACAGTACAAAATGTAGGGGATATGTTTATAACGTAATTTAGAAATATATCACTTTGGAGGGGATTTTATGAAAAAAACTATTATTAAGAGTTCCATAGCATTTATAGTGATTTTTGCTCTATTTTTTATAGCATCAAATAAATCAAACGTTCATGCATTAAATTGCTATACAGTAAGTTTATCAAATTTTAAAGAGGTATCCAAAAACATTTATGTACAGCCAAATACTTCTAATAAAGATATAAATAATATATTGCAAGAAAATATAAGCAAATAGCCCCAATAACGCCCCTTTACATCAAACAACTTGGTATTCACAACATATCTACTATTGAACAAATATCTGGAATTGCTTTTGGAGCTACCTTTGTAGTTTTAGCAATATTTTTACCAATTTGGGGATATGCAGCTGATAAAATTGGTAGAAAACCAATGCTCTTACGTGCAAGTATTGGAATGTCTATTGTAATTTCAACTATGGGACTTGCGCAAAATATATATCAACTTATTGGTTTAAGAATGCTCCAAGGAGTTGTAGCAGGTTACAGTACAGCTTGTATGACATTAATTGCAACTCAAACTGAAAAAGAACATTCTGGTTGGGCATTAGGTGTGCTGTCCACAGCTTCTATTTCTGGTTCACTACTTGGGCCACTTATTGGAGGATATCTTGATGAAATTTTTGGATTGCAATTTACTTTTTTCTTTACCGGTATCCTTATGCTAATTGTTTTTATTCTAACTTTAATATTTGTAAAAGAAGACTTTATAAAATCTAATAAAAAAGTACTCAGTACAAAAGAAGTTTGGAAACAGCTGCCTGATTGTCACTTAATTATTGTTTTATTTGCTACTTCTTTTATTTTGCAGCTTGCTTTTTATTCTATAGAACCCATAATAACAGTATATATATCTCAATTATCTCGCAGCTCAACCCATATTGCCTTAATTTCTGGAATGGCATTTTCTGCTTCTGGTCTTGCTAGCATTATTGCCGCTCCAAGGCTTGGAAAACTATCAGATAAAATTGGACCTCAAAAGGTTATGCTTGCATCACTTATTATAGCTGGTTTAATATTTATACCTCAAGCTTTTGTAAAAAATTCTTGGCAACTTATCATATTAAGATTTTCACTAGGTTTTGTAACAGCAGGACTAGCACCATCAATTAATACACTAGTAAAGAAAGTGACACCAGAAAACCTTACTGGAAGAATGTTTGGTTTTAACATGAGCGCATTTTATTTAGGTACCTTTTTCGGTTCTTTACTTGGTGGACAAATAGCTTCATATTTTGGTATAAAGTATGTATTTTTCATCACCAGCGCACTACTTCTTTTAAATGGTTTATTGGTTTATGAAGAAATCTGTAAAAAGTTAGATTCAAATGCTACTACTCCATTAAAAAAGCATATGGTTTAAAAATCAGTTTTAAGTTCATTAAGAATTATGTATATATTAACCTGTCAATTTCATTTTTATTTTTCATTTTTTCAAAACCAATTATAGGCTATTTCCTATAATACATAAAAAAATAGCATATTAAAAGTATCCTTTTTAAAGGTATTCTTAATATGCCTAAAACTGCATTTCTATATGATTCTCTTATTTCAAGTTAATTAAGCTAGAAATAAGTTAGCTTTAATTAGTCGCTTACGAATTTGAGGACCCATAAAAGTGGCAATTAAAATTTTAATAAGGTCTCCAGGTATAAAAGGAATTACACCTGCAGCAAGTGCTGCACCCATTGCTATATGAGCCTGATATGATAACCAGATAGTACCAAAAACGTAACATACAGCGGTACCTAGTACCATACCTATAAAGCATAAATACCATTTATCTAAAAAAGCATCAATGAAAAATCCTGCAATTAATGCCATAAATATAAATCCAATAAGATATCCACCTGTTGGCCCTAAGAGTTTAGATGGACCTCCAGTAAAACTAGAGAATACTGGAATACCAACAAAGCCAATTAATAAATATATTATGTAGCTGATAGTACCTTTTTTCATGCCAAGTGTGTAAAGTGCAAAATAGATTGCTAAATTTGTAAAAGAAATTGGTACTACACCAATAGGAATTGATAAAGGTCCAAGAACACAGATGACTGCAGCCATAACTCCGATAATTGCCATTTGATGAATGTTAGACTTTTTTTCCATAGATTTCTCCTCCATTCTAAACTTGTTAATAGCTAAATGCTATAATATTATTTTGAGATATCAAAGCCCAATTTGGTTAACATTTTTTTATCCTGTACAGTATTATTACCTACAGTAGTTAACATATCACCAGTTATTGTAGCGTTAGCACCCGATAGGAATATCTTCGTACCACCATCTTTAAAGTAGTTTCTGCCTGCTGCCATACGAATATATGCGGTAGGATTAATATAACGAAAGATAGCAATTGTTCTTAAAATATCACTTTCAGAAAGAGGCTCCAAATTTTCATAAGGTGTTCCTTTAATAGGCTTAAGTGCATTGATAGGAATAGAGTCTACTTGTAATTCTGACAGACTTACAGCCATATCAATACGGTCATTCCAGGTTTCTCCCATACCAATGATACCGCCAGAACAAACTCTAAGACCTGCTTTTTTTGCCAAACTAATTTCACGAAGTTTATCTTCATATGTATGGGTAGTACAAACATTAGGAAAATTGCGTTTGGAGGTCTCTATGTTTGTATGATACATTGAAACACCAGCCTCTTTTAAACGAATAAATTCTTCTTCAGTTAAAAGACCATGAGAGGCACAAAGTTTAATGTTGCATTCTTTATGCATTTTTTTGTATGCTTCAATAGCTTTATCAAAATCCTTGCCTGTTAAGGTTCTTCCAGCGGTAACAATAGAATAACGGTGTACACCATTTGCTTCATTCTTTTTACAATCTTCTAGAATTACATCAGGATCTAAAAATTCATATTCTTTAATTCCAGTATGATTATGAGCAGACTGAGCACAGAATTTACAGTTTTCACTGCAGCCACCGCTGCGACCGTTGATAATGGTACAAAGGTCAACTTTGTTGCCACATAGAGCCTCACGAATCATACTGGCACCTTCAAATAGTTTATCAGCATCTGCAGTCAAAAAGAATTTGAAATCTTCTCCTCTTTTTAAACGTCTGCCTGCAATAATTTCTTTTGCTAAACCTTTCATATTAAATTCCTCCATATAAATGCTTAAATGTAAACAAAACATCTTAAAATTAATTAAAATTACATGAATGCTGCATAGTAATTACAAATTATTAAAAACAATGCTTGTCATATATTGAAGTATATATGAATAGAAAAGTATTGTCAACCGTTTTTTATATAGTCATTAACAATGATATTTTATTCAACTCAACCGATAATTTGTAATTTGAAATTATTATGAATTTAAAATTGAAAAAATTAAGGGAACTACTATTATAGAATTAAAGGTAGTAGTAAATATGATTTATATTGACCTCCAGTATAAACTGTAACATCAGCATCCCAGATTTTATCATCAGGATGTAAAAACATTCCGCATCCACTTTGCTCCTGACTGCCGATTTCCAGCAATAATGTATGTCCTTTTTCAAGCATAATTGCACTGTCTGCAATCTCAATATCAATGGGATATATTTTATTTGGAACTAATTTTTCAATTTTATCATAAGTGTAATATGGTTTATATTCTGTTGAACGTATTTCATCAATTCCCCTTAGTGATGCTCTGAGCCAACCCTGGCTTATTGGATAATTTGTTGTATAAGCGCCAACATTTACTACCTCTTTTCCATCAGCGGCAATATTCCTAAGTGAAACATAAATGTCCATATCATCAATAGTTGAAGAAGCGTATAACCTTAATTTCATTGGCCCTGCAAGCATTATCTTATGATTTAGAGGCTTTGTTTTAAAAATCATACGTTTTGGATTATCTTCATTCATTATAAAATTTTTTGGTCCCTGCCATGCAGCAGATTCTTTGTCCTTATCACCTTCGTATATGCGCTTGCTTTCTTTTAACGGTTGATCTTCAAGAAGTTCTAGTGAATTTGCCTCTAGATAACATTTTGTCCACTTCGTATTTTTCAGAGGATATTCATTTGCATATATCCAGTTATATTCCTTACCTCCTTTTGGCATTGCAAGTTTTATTTTCGGCTGCCTCATGACCCCTGTGTCAATTCCCTTAAGCCAGTAATCAAGAAATTGTTTTTGCATTGTTCTGCTTTCTTCTGTGTAAAATTCTGCAAAATGACTTCCTATATGCATTTCCAGCCATTTATTCTTTGAAGCCGCATATTTAAAGCCATTAATATTTCCTCTAGAAATAGCTCCTGAACAAAACCAGTTACCTGCAGATAGAAATGGTACTGTAACACGACTTAGATCACTAGATCTCTTTTTCCAATATTCATTTCGAACAACATTTTCCCTTACCAATTTTTCAAAATCGGTTCTATTATTTTTGAGTTCATCTTCGGAAAGTTTTCCTTTTCCAAACTGTTTGACTAGAACTCTCTTGTTATACCAAAGAGATAGAAATCCACTCTGAACAATTCCTCCCATACGTAATGCATCAGCATATAAATCCGGCATACCTTCCCACATTACCAGGCAAGAAAGATGAGGAGGCTGTTTTTCAGCTACCATCCACTGAGTTATAGCAAAATAAGAACATCCTAAAAGCCCTACTTTGCCACTGCCAAATGATTGAGTCCCTGCCCATTCAATTGCATCATAATAATCATATTTTAAAGTGTCGGACCATACATCAAGAATTCCAGGTGTATTTCCTGTTCCTCTTTCATCTATTCTAATCACAACATACCCCTGGGGTACCCAAAAATCAGGATCAGGGGTACCGCCGCTCATATGAGGACTTTTATCCTGCACTTGCCGTTTGTATAACTCGGCTGCTATTGGATGTGATGCAAAATGCTCATCTTTTCCATACGGTCCCATTGTCATTAATACTGGAAATTTACCTTCCGCATCTGGTTGATACAAATTTGCAGCCAGATATGAACCATCCCTCATAGGAATGTGGATTTCTTTCCACTTCATATCATAATGGTGGTTTGTACTTTCATTCATAATATCTACATTGTTTTCACTCATTTAATTTACCTCCCTCATATAGGTTCTATTTACTTATTTAACCTAAGCAAAAGTTCATTTAATTTTGAAAAAAGTTTTAGAATATTTTTATTAAATATTCTGTTTTTATAAATTATTATAGTCCTGTATCTTGAAAAGTCAATAGTTTCGTAATATAATATACTAAAATTCTAAAATTAGAGGTTTTACTATGAATGGATTTGAAAAAAGAACATTAAAAAAGAGAAAAGCGATTTTAGATACATCACTTTCTCTCTTCAATGAATATGGATATAAAAATGTTACAATTGCACAAATTTCAAAACAAACTCCTGTTTCACTTGAAACCATATACAATTACTTTGGCAGCAAAGACAACTTAAAAAATGAGCTTATCAAGCAAATTATTGATGATTACTGTATGTTTGTAGAAAAGGTTATGAACAGCAGCGAGCCCATATTAAATAAGTTACAAAAAATACTTTTGTCTAAAGTCGATTTTGCTAAACAATTTTCACCTCAATTTATAACTGAAGAGCTCCATGATTTAAATGATACAGATTTGTTCGGAGGTAAGGAAAAGAAACAATTTTTACACACTATAATTCTTAAAGTGGTTGAACAAGGACGAAATGAGAAACTAATTACAGTAGATGTATCTGATGAAGCAGTTGCTGCTTATATAGAAATAAATCAGTACTACATTACTCATAATTTAGTTTCAACACTTCAGATCAGTGGCAATAATGTAAATTTACTAAAGGAAATTGGGTCTCTATTTTTAAACGGATTGAAAAAATAATTATTAATACATGACAGCAAATTTAATTCTTTTTTGAGAAGCCTGAATAATTGCAGATTGAAATAAAATCTTTTATGATTGCTGACATTTCTTCTGGAGTTTTCTGTGCTCCATCGCTTAGCCATCGTATTAAGATATGCATAAATCCACCTACACTAAATGTTATAGCATATTGAATATTTTCTTTTGAAAAAGGCAGCCCTTTGGTCTAGATTACATGCATTTCTATCAATCACCAACTATTGCACTTGAAATATATTTTGAATTTATACTTTATTTATTGATCAGTTTACTTTCAGCAGTTTTTAAAAGCTATTTTATTTGGTATTCAACTTTTTTAGGGGTTACTTTACATCTGCTTTTAATCCATATAATAATTGGAAGTTTCAAATTTAAGCACTATGTGCCAGGAGTTATCACATCTATAATTTTTTTGCTGCCAAGTATCTATTATTTATATGTTTCTGGAAAAATGCTGCATTATACTGGGACAACTGTTACATTAGCCTTTTTGCTGGGAATTGCTCTTCTAATAGCTCTATTGCCAATACTTCATAAATCAATGGGGCCTTGTTCTAACTGGTTCCATAAATATTCTAAAGCACGGTAAAATTCAACTATTTTAAAAAAGCTCAAGCCTATATGCTAGACTTAAGCTTTTTTAATAAATATGATTTAATTCTTTTAAATAAATATATTGTTATTTTGCCAGATATAAGTCCTAACACTATTCCAGCAAGCACATCTGTAGGATAATGCACATATAAATATATTCTTGAAAAAGCTATTAAAATTGCTGCAGTAAAAAATACTGGCGCATATCTTTTGAAATACCTGGATAATATACTAGCTGCTGCAAAAGATGCCGTAGTATGTCCTGATGGAAATGAATAGGAAGCTGGCTTTGCAACTAAAAGTTTAATAGTGGGGTCAAGATAAAAAGGCCTTGTACGTTTAACCAGATGTTTTATCAATCCTTCACCAAGTATTGATCCTATTATAATAGCTGTTAAAACCATAATTCCAACTTTTCTATATTTCTTACTTGCTATAAGTACTATGGAAATTGCAATCCATATAAGCCCCATATTACCAAGCGAAGTAAATGCAATCATAACCTTGTCTAAAATGTTATTATGCATATTATTTGCTATATACGAAAGAATGTATTCATCAAATTTGTATATTAATGTAACCATCTCTATCTCCCTGCTGTTTCTATTTAATATGTACAACTTACTAATATACTACATTGCAAATTTAAAATCCACTAGTGTATTGATTTTGGGTAATTTTAGCATTGCTAAATTTATGAATATAATAATCACAAAGAGGCTATGGACTACGTTGAAGATATCGTTGATAAAAATATAGATATTACTGAAAGTGTTATAAAAAACTTACATTACATTATTCTTAAAACTATAAACAATGAATATACTTTCTTATAATTACAATCTTTTTCTGCATCTTTTGTCCAATTATTGGTATTTGTTATAAGGATACTAAAGATGTAAAAGCACCAAAAAGAGTAGAAATGATTATTGAAAAAGTTCGCAGACTTGCAGAGGACAATGATTTAAACCCCAATATAATAGATGTAGTATATCGTAATATGATAAATTCTTTTATTAATATGGAATTAGAGGAACATAGTCAAATAAATAAAATTAAATATTCTAAATCCAACTAAATGCAAGCTGGATAGCAAAAACGATAAAGATAATACCAAATATTTTTTGAAGTAAGGATATTCTTTTGGGAGAATTTATAAAAAACTTATTTGTTACTCCTGCTAGTAAACCATATCCTATAAAAACCAAAAGTGTAAGAATCATAAATGCAAATCCATAAAACAGACATTCAGCCATATAATTATTGCTGGTTGACTTTGCGTATTGGGGCAAGAATGAGAAAAAAAATAAAGTAAGCTTCGGATTGAGTACGTTGATAAGAATTCCACTACGAATTATTGTACTAACTTTGTTCTCTGATTTACTATTGGTTAGTTCAAAACTTGTTTTTGATCTTATCATACCAATACCAAGATATAACAAATATATGGCACCAATTAGTTTTAGAACGAGGAAAGCTTTATTGTTCATCTTCATAAGAAATGATGAAAGCGCAATACTTACACATAAATGCGGTATAATACCCATAGTACAACCAAGAGCAGCAAATATGCTAGCTCTTTTTCCTTTTATTATTCCTGTTGAAATGGTATATGTAACTCCCGTACCTGGAATTAATATGATGATAAATGATGTAATTAAAAAACTGAATGTATTCATAATGACCTCCTAATATATTTCTATTAACTGATATGATATAATGTATCATTATATAGTGGTTGTGATAAGAACCACATTTTAAGAATTTTTAAGGAACCATTATTAGAAAAGTGTGGAAGGTGGCTATATGAATTTTATAAATATTGATAGGAAATCTAGAATTTCTTTGTGGAAACAACTTTATATTTATTACAAAGAATTAATTCTGAGCGGCAAACTGAAATCGAAGGATAAACTTCCCTCAACACGAGAATTGTCAAGAGATTTAAATATTGCAAGGAATGTAGTCCTAGATTGTTATGAACAATTAATGGCGGAAGGATATGTTTATTCCAAAAGTGGTTCAGGGACTTATGTATGTGAGGGGGTAAAATTCCAACAAGTTAAAATAAAAACGAAATCACACTTTACTAAAAGTGATAATGGTATAGAAAAAATATCATTTCGTACAGGAATTCCAGATTTGGACAATATACCTATTAATAAATGGGCACAGGTGTATAAGGAAAGCATTCTTAACGTGGAAGTGACTCAAATGGATTATCAAAATTCTTTTGGAAATTATGAATTACGTTCTGAGCTTTCCAGCTATTTAGAACGCGTCAGGGGTGTATGCACTTCTCCAGATAATATACTGATTACAAATGGTGCTGCACAAGCTTTTTCTCTATTATGTCAATTGGTGAAAGACCAGGAATATGTGTTAGTTGAGAACCCGCTTAGTTACGGTATTCTTCATACATTAGAGAGTAATCAGGTGACAATGAAACCAATTAGGGTTGATGAATATGGTATGGTTACTTCTGAATTACCTAAACAGCCTCCAAAACTGATATTTACCACACCAAGTCATCAATTTCCAACTGGAGTAGTCCTTCCCATTAATCGAAGAATTGAAATGATAAAATATGCTCAAAAACATGATACTTACATTGTGGAGGATGATTATGATAGTGAATTTCGATTTTATGGAAACCCAATACAGTCTATGCAATATTTAGATCCAGAAAAGGTTATTTATGTAGGAACGTTTTCTAAGACTTTAATGCCAGCATTAAGAATAGGATATATGGTTTTACCTAATAAATTGCTTCGTAAAATAGAAAATATAAAGTATGTAGCTGACCTACATTCACCAAATTTTGAACAAATTGCATTAGCAAAGTTTATAGAAATAGGTCTTTTTGATCGTCATGTAAGCAAGATGCGAAGATTATATCTTAAAAAGCGAAATTATCTTATTCAATATCTTAAAAAAGAATTTGGTGAGAACGTAACAATTACTGGTGCCCAGGCTGGAATGCATTTTGTAGCTGCGTTTAAAGACGTTATTTTTGACAAAAACCTTATGAGCAGGATTAGCAATAAAAATATAGAGATTACGGCTATGAATAAACATTATATATGTAATAATTCAGCTTTCCAAATAGACAATGCATTAATATTTGGTTATGGCAATACCAAAACCGAACAAATGGAAAAGGGTATAAAATTGTTAGGAGATATTATATGAATTAACCAATTATTTGAGTATAACACGAAGTAAACAAAATCGGCGGCAAAAATTCCATGAATTCTATTATTGCAAAATTCAGCTGCTTCATAATAAAAAAGTCATGCAAATACAATATTCCTTCCTATGACTTGAGGATATTCACAGGTGGCACCTTGAAAATGGCTGGTGCGACTGCGGATATCATTTCTCATGTAGAAATTTTCAACATATTTATAGGAAATTTATTTTATACCTTTAGATAATATAGTCTTCTACATATATTTTCTCATTAAATCCAGCCAACACTAATATTCCTCCACATAAGCTATTTGGAAATTATAATAACATAATATTTTATGTGAAAGGAATAGATTGTTAAATTATTCTATTGATAATTTTAACATGTGAAATGTAGGTTAAAACCATTGAGTAAGCATACTTTTTATATAAAAGTACATCTCAAAAGCCCTCGTTTTTGAGATGTACTATATGGAAAATTAATTTTCAACACATCAAACTTATTAGACATTAATTAATTCCAGTTACTTTGCAGTACAAGGCATCTACCCCTACTAATGTAAATAGTGGAATACTTTTTAAATCACAAAATTTATGGATCAACCTATATTAGTTAATCTTAATGCACTCTGTTTCCTTTTTTCTTTAATAGATTCATTAAGCTCATCAGATTTAACTATATTAAATGCATTAGTTGGGCAAACTTCTACACAAGCTGGTCCATTTTCTCTGCCATTACACAAATCACACTTATTGCCTACCATTTTGTATTTAAAACATAACTTACCATCATCTGTAACTTTTAGGCCATGTTGTACTACCTTTTTTCCGTTATTAAATTCAGGAACTAAGTCAATAGCACCTACAGGACAAGCCATAAGACAAGTTTTACAACCTATACAAGAGCTTTTATTTATAGAGACAACTCCGTTTCTATTCGTAATACACTTATTTGGACATACGTTAGCACAAGGAGCATCTTCACACTGTCTACATTGAATTGGTGCACTAACTTTAGCTGTTTTTACAACACTTAAACGTGGATAAAATTCAATTTCAGAGCTTTTTGATGTAAATATATTTTTGTCAGAATGAGCTACTACACAAGCTATTTCACAGGTTCTACATCCTATACATTTATTAGGATCTGCAACAACAAAAGTATTCATTATATTTATTCCTTTCTTAATATATATTTTGTATATAACAAGTGCTCAACTTCACTAAATGCTACATATTTTTCACTCCCATTTTTTTACGTAATTCATTGTATGTTTCTAATAAACATTTTTCAGCTTTATCTTGATCCTTTATTGCCTCCACTTTAACTGCACAATATTTATATTCAGGTGTTTTTGATATAGGATCTAAGTTATCAACAGTAAGGTTATTACAAGCTCCAATCCACCATTGATAAGTCATATAAGTATTACCCTTACGAACTCTATCTGTAACTAAGGCCCTTGACATTACAGAACCTCTTCTTGAACTTACTTGTACTAGATCTCCATCCTTTATATCAAGTTCTTCAGCATCTTCCAAACTCATTTGAATTTTACCTGGTTCATCTTCAAGTGCCTTGAGAGCACGACAATTACCAGTCATTGTTCTTACAGAGTAGTGGCCTATTTCTCTAACTGTACATAAGCTTAATGGATATTCCTTATCTGGAGATTCTTGTGTAGGTCTCCATTCTGCTGCAAATAAAATACCTTTTTTACTTGGTGTACTAAAAATATTTCCTTCATAAAGCACAGGAGTTCCAGGATGATCTTCAGAAGGACAAGGCCAAATTATTCCTCCTAACTTTTCCATTCTTTCATAGCTAGCACCAGCAAATTTAGGAGTGAGACTTCTCATTTCATCCCATATTTCTTCTGTATTATTATAATGCATAGGATATCCCATGGCAGTAGCTAACTCACAAATTATCTGCCAATCTGGTTTAACATCTCCCTTTGGTTCAACAGCTTTTCGAAATCTCTGGAAACCTCTATCAGCAGAACTGTATACACCTTCATTTTCTCCCCAGGCAGTAGCCGGAAGTATTACATCAGCATGTAAAGTTGTTTTATTCATAAATATATCTTGAACTATTACAAGCTCCAATTTATCTAAAGCTTTTCTTACATCGTTTGCATTTGGATCACTTTGAACACAATCCTCTCCCATTATATAATAAGCCTTTAGTTTATTTTCTTTTAAAACAAGTCTAGGCACTTCTGTTAAATGATATCCGACTTTATCAGGAAGTTTTACTCCCCAAGCCTTTTCAAATTTTTCTCTAACATTTTTATCCGTAACCTTTTGATATCCAGGGTAACAATTAGGAATAGCACCCATATCACAAGAGCCCTGAACATTATTTTGTCCTCTTACAGGACCTATACCAACACTAGGCCTACCATAGTTTCCTGTCATTAAAGCTAAACCAGCTAAACCTTTAACTACATCTACAGCTTGACCAAATTGACATACTCCCATACCATAAAGAATCATTGGATTTTTTGCATTAGCATACATCCTCATGGCTTTTTTTATATCTTCAGCAGGAACATTTGTTATTTTTTCTGAATATTCAGGACTATATTTTTGTATAATTGATTTATACTCTTCAAAGTTTTCAGTATAATTAGCAACATATTCTTTGTTATACAAATTTTCATTAAGTAATACATTGGCAAATGCATTTACAAGAGCCATATTAGTACCACCTTTTAATGGAAGCCAAAGATCAGATATTCTCACACTTTCTGTGACCCTAGGATCTACGACTACAATTTTTGCTCCTTTTTCCTTTGCTTTAACTATTCTTCTGGCAACTATAGGATGAGATTCTGCTGGATTATATCCAAATATAAGAAGCAAATCTGAATTTTCAATTTCAGGAATAGTATTTGACATGGCACCATTTCCAAGTACTGTAGCTAATCCTGCTACTGAGGGACCATGACAAACTCTAGCACAGTTATCTACATTGTTTGTACCTATTACAGCACGTGCAAATTTTTGCATTACATAATTTGTCTCATTTCCGGGACCTCTAGAACAGCCTGTAGTCATTATAGAATCAGCACCATACTTATTTTTTATTTCTGTTAATTTTTCTGACATAAACTTAATAGCTTCATCCCAAGTTACTTCTACTAACTTACCATTTTTCCTTAACATAGGTTTTTTTATACGTGGAGTTAGAAGTTGAGGATCATTTAGATAATCCCAACCATAACGTCCTTTAAGACAAAGAGTTCCTTCATTTGTTCTTCCATTAGCAGGTTCTGCTCTTACTATTTGTCCATCTTCAACAACTAGATAGAGTTGGCATCCAGCACCGCAATAAGGGCATACAGTTAATACCTTTTTTTCCATTAATAATTTCCTCCTTCTTCTTTATAAACAGAGTTCTTGGCATCAGATGGAGTTTTGACTCCACCTGATGCTTAGAAATCGTTATCCAGGGACGTAGCTGCTCTTTACTTCCACTTGGAGAAGTGGGAGTATTAGAGCAGGTAGTCATCGGATAAATAGGCGTGATCATAACTCTCACCCCTTTTATTTCAAGGCTCGGTAGAGCCTAAAAATCATTATCAATCAAATTTTTAAGTACCATTAAAATACCCTGAGTAATAATATACTTATATATTTTTTGTATAAAATATATATTAAAAATATTTTGATAATATAAAAAGTTCATACTCATAATAGGCATAGTTTACCTATATGAATATGAACTCCTTTGCAAAATAGCAGGCATAAAAATTACTTTTCACACCCAAAACGTCCATATTAGCCTTAACCTATTATCCTTTAGCCTAAGGTTAAATATAGATCGGAGTTTATTTAATTGTATTTTGATAATATAGTTTTTATTAAGTAATGTGTACATATTTACTTATTTCACATTAGAAGTTTCAAGGCTGGCAATACAACCTATATACTTTCAATTGCTCCTTTTGGACTTCATGGTAAATTAACAATAGTACTTTATGTAAACATTTTACTACATACAATATCAATTATAAATTATTATTTGAATTTTATATATGATATCACTATAATATTATAATTTATAATAATAGCCAAACTCATAACATATTTTAGCAATCATTATTTTAACAAACTGTCAGGAACAGGTCTCTAGAATTAAAATTTAAGAAGGCTCTTTTACAACTTATTGTACAAATTCTATAGTAAATAACTTCAATGCCCTTAGTTAGACAAAATTGTTCTTTGAAAATTGAATAATATGATTCAAAAGATTAATCTGAAACAAAAAGTCAATGAAATAGGTGAACTTTTCACATACTTGAAGGTCGGACAGCTTAACAATCATATGCTTAATGTTTTACAAGTTGAAAACAGAACACTTGAGTTTCATGTTCATGCAAATTCAGATGAAATGTTTTATGTAATTGAAGGTGCCTTCCAAATAGAGCTCGATGATGGTTTGATTGATCTGTACGAAGGCGAGTTTATCATTATACCTAAAGGCACAAGGCATCGTCCTGTTTGCAAAAAATTGGTTAAGTGCTTACTGATAGAAGTAAATGGAACACTTAATAAAGATAATACAGGTGGAACGTATTCTGAATAACATAATTTGTAATTATATTAGTTCGTATCATTCTTATTTAACGTAACAATTAAAAAGTAAATAATTTACTGAAACGTCGTATTATTTAAAAAAATTTATAGCGTTTTTTATGTTCGGAAAACAATTAATGTGGTTGTTGCAGTTATATTATTTGTATTTACTATACCATTAACCATTGTTAAAGTACCTGTAAATTTATAAGTCCCTGCTGTTGTTGTAATTGCTGGCTTGTCCCATGTTACAGCTAAAGCTTTAGTTGTTCCGTTTACTATTTTTAAAATTACTATATTTCAAGAAGATTAAAATTGAATTAAAATCATCTTAAATTTATCTTAATACAATGCTCTTTTTATTAAATAAATCAGCTATAATTGTGAAAACTGATGGAGCATAATTGAAAAAGGAAGTATGATGGCTTTAAATTAAGGAAATAATTAATCCCACATGTTATAATATTTCTAAGACGATAACGTGTTTTGAGTTAGTCATCCCTCAGGATTTTATCTCTTGTAAAGAAGTCGTTGCGGTTAATTTGACAGTAGAGACTAGTTATGAGAAGCTAATAGATTTTCTAAACAATGTGTAAAATATTTGAAACATATAAACATATTAATTCGTAAGAGTAAACTAAAGTGTCGCAACGGTATAATACGATGAATCATAAGGAGCGAAGGTTAATGGTTAAAAGAAATATTATTTCAATTATTCTCGTAATAATATTCCTTACTGGGTGTTCAAGCCAACAAACACCAAAGGTTTCTACAGATGTAGAACATACAATAATAAAAGTTTCTAAACTTTATGGAGAGGAATACCCTAAAGTTAAGGTAATTGAGACTACCAAAGGAAAAAATACAAATGAACCCATATACATAGTATCTTTAACTGGTAATTTTATATGGGGAGAATATAAATCTCGAAAGCTTCAATTTTCAATAACTAAAGATGGTAAAAAAGTTTGGAATTTAAAGGCTGAAGGTTGGGATATGCCTGTAGTAAATATAAAATAATGTAGTAAATTACTCATTTATACAAATAAGCATACCAGCCATAATGGTTATGTTTAAAACTATCCTCAACTAAATTGTAATTTGTTTACTTCATATAATAGCTCCTAACAATTTTATACCCTTTTCCATTTGGATATATAAGTTTAGTCAAGCCAGAAACTGTTTTTCTTACTGTTATTACATCTCTTTGATTTAGATTATTTCCTAATTTAAAATACTTATCAAAAGCATCAGTAAATGAATGCTTTCTCATTTCTCTACACCATTCTGATAAATAATCAGTTATATATCCATATTCATCCGTTAAAAATTCTGGACGCATATTGGGAACTTCCCAGCCTGGTAAATAATAATGCATTCTATCAAAGAAAGCAGAATAATTTTACTTAATTCATCCATACCTTTTCCCCTATTCAAATTTTAAAATTCAAAATCATTAGATATCGCAATATCAATAATAAATGGTATCTTCTCGTATATATTCTCTACCGTTTCTTCCTCATCTTCCATTATTAAATAGTACTTTTTCGTCTTATCATACGGCATGCTTTTCAATGTAAACTTCTCTTTATAACTTCTGTCCTCAGGTTTAGTCGAT
>DAIMMR010000134.1:0-8957 GCA_036720575.1 Clostridium sp. | reverse complement strand
TCAAATATAAAAAAAATAGCCAGTTTATTTTGTGTTATACTAGTAGCTGCAGTTTCTGGAGGTATATCTGGAGCATATGTAATTAATAAAAAACAGGCCTCTAAAATGTATACACCTGATAATCGAATGTTAGTTGAACCAAAACAAGATAAAAGTGAAGTAAAAGATAAATCTGAAAACACGAAGGAAAATTCTATAACACAAGTAGCTGAAACTGTTGGGTCTGCAGTAGTAGGAATAAGTAATAAAGCAGAAGGGTATTTTGGATTGCAGGATGCAGGAAGTGGATCTGGAGTAATAATTGATTCCAATGGATATATAGTTACTAATTATCATGTAGTGCAGGGAGCGGATAAGATTACTGTTAAGCTTTCAAGTAATAAGATACTAAATGCTTCTGTATTAGGAACAGATCAAAGATCCGATTTAGCTGTAATAAAAGTGGATGCAAAAAACCTTCCCGTAGTTAGATTTGGAGATTCTTCGAAAGTGAAGGTTGGCGATACTGCGATTGCCATAGGAAATTCATTAGGCGAGCAGTTTGCGGGATCTGTTACGGCAGGAATAATAAGTGCATTAAACAGGAAGATAGAGTATAATGGATCAATATATAAAGTTATTCAGACAGATGCAGCTATAAATCCAGGAAACAGCGGTGGACCTCTTTGTGATTTACAAGGTAATGTTATAGGTATAAATAGTTTAAAAATAGGTGCTAATTTAAATGCAGAGGGAATGGGCTTTGCTATAGATATAAATGAAGCAAAGGATATAATAAAATCACTTATGAACAGTGGAAAAGTATCGAGGCCTTATCTAGGTATATCTGGAGAAAGTGTAGTGTCAGAGGATGATAAAATTCAAGGAGTTTATGTTGAACAGGTAGAAAAAGATAGTGGGGCTGGTGCTGCTGGTATAAAGCCTACGGATATAATAATGCAGGTAGACGGTAAAAAGGTAAGAGATGTATCAGATATAGAAGAAATAATAGAAAGTCATAAAATTGGAGAAAAGGTTGAGGCTCAAATTTGGAGAGACGGTAAGACTATAAAAATGGAAGTAGTTCTCTCTGAATTAAAGGGAAATAAATAAAGAGACTTTTGGTCTCTTTATTATTTATGTCTTTTAGTATAATATATATTGTGTAATGGATTTAATATAGTATTGAGATTGGAGTGAAATAATGTTTTTAATAGTTGGATTAGGAAATATAGGAGCTAAGTATCAGCATACAAGACACAATATAGGATTTGATGTTGTAGATTTAATAAGTAGTAAGTATAATATTCCTATAAATAGGGAAAAATTTAAAGGAACCTATGGAGAAGGCATAATAGCAGATAATAAAGTAATGTTATTAAAACCGAGTACTTATATGAATTTAAGTGGAGAAAGTGTAATAGAGGCTGCAAATTTTTTTAAGATAAAAAGCAGCAATATAATAATTATATACGATGATATAGATCTTGAAATTGGAAGGATTAGAATAAGAAAACATGGAAGTGCGGGAGGACATAATGGCATAAAGAGTGTAATAGCAAATTTAGGTACAGATGTATTTCCAAGAATAAAAATAGGGATTGGACAGCCTAAAGGGGATCTTACATCTCATGTTTTGGGAAAATTTGACAAAAATGAAAGAAATGATATAGAAAAAGTTTTAGAAACTAGCGTGGATGTATTGGAATGTCTCATAAATTGTGGAGTAGAAGAAGCTATGAATAAGTTCAATGGATTAAAAATATCAAGTGATTCTTAGGTTCAGATGGAGTTTGCTTATAAGGATGACTTTTCCCAGCTGAACATTAGAAGAACTTATCCAGGCGCGTAGCAGTGCTTATCCCCTACTTTGATAAAAGAGGGGGTGTTAGCAATGGTAGCGATCGGATAAAGCTTATTACAAAATAATTCAATTGATACCGTATAATCTCTTTAAACAAAGAGATTAACGGTTGTTGTGCGTTAAATTAAAAAACTTAAGTGAAATATTTATCTAGAGTTGGATGAATAAAATTTGTAGGGTGGTTGTTAAAATGAGATTAGATGGACTTATAAAACCTATGAGGGAAAACAGAGAATTTAGAAATATTATTGATGGAATAAGCAAAAAAAAATTTCCTATAGGGGTATTTGGACTTTCAGAGTCAGCTAAAAGTTACTTAATATATGGAGTGTATAACGAAATAGACAAGCCTTTCCTAATTGTTACTCATAGTGATGTAGAAGCCAGAAAACTATATGAAGATCTATCCCTTTATTTAGCAGAAGTATATTATTTCCCTACTAAAGAGATGGTATTTTATAATATAGATGCCATATCGGGAGACCTGAGGTGGGAAAGATTAAAGGTAATAAGGAAAATGATAGATACAGGTAGAAAAATTATAATAACTTGTGTGGAATCTCTGGCTTCTACATATATACCTGTAGGGTTATATGAAAATTATATAATTAACATATCTGTAGGGGAAGTTTTAAATTTAAAAGATATAAGTGAGAAATTGGTTCAAGGTGGGTATGAAAAAAACGAAATTGTAGATTCAAAAGGCCAATTTTCCATAAGAGGTGATATAATGGATGTATACTCACCAATAGCTGCAGAAGCATATAGAATAGAGCTATTTGGGGATGAAGTAGAATCTATTAGAACCTTGAATTTAGAATCACAGAGAAGTATTGATAAAATAGACAGTATAGAAATATTTCCTGCTAAAGAGATTATACTTGATAAGGATAAGATTCAAAAGGGAAGAAAAAGTATAGAAGATGACGCAGCTCTAGTAGAAAAGAAATTAAAAAAAAGCAAGAATAAGGAAGCATTAGATAGAATAGATGAGTTAACAAAGAAAAACTTAGAGAATCTAGAGGAGAACTGGAGTTTTGAAAATATTGATAGTTTTCTTCCATATTTTTATGATAAGCCTGCTTCTTTCCTTGATTATGCTAAGGACTATTTTATAGTTATGGATGATGCACAGAGATGCTCCGGTAAATTAAATAGTGTATATTTTGAATTTGAAGAAAATTATAAAAGCCTTTTAGAAAGGGGAAATATACTCCCCAAACAGAGTAAAATGTTATGTTCAAAATCTGATTTATTTGAAGAACTTAAAAATAAGGAAATTATGACATTGGATGCTATTGCTAAGTCTTTTAAGGTTATTCAACCTAAAACTATAGCTAATTTTTCTCAAATAACCTTAAATAGTTACCAGGGGCAGATGGACCTACTTATTGAGGATATAAAGGATAAAAAATCTAGAGGGTATAAAATTCTGATTTTATCTGGAACAAGACCTAGAGGGGAAAGATTGGTAGACACTTTACGGGAAAGAGGGATAGAAAGTAGTTATAGAGATGTTATTCATGAGATTAAACCAGGGGAAGTAGTTATAACTTTTGGAAGTCAACTCAAGGGTTTTGAATATCCAGATTTTAAAGTAGGGGTTATATCAGATAAAGAAGTCTTTGGCAAGGCAAAAAAGAAGAATGCAAGGAAGGTTCCCAAAAAGGGAGTAAGCAAAATAAAAAGTTTTACAGAACTTAAGCCTGGGGATTTTGTAGTACATGTAAATCATGGTATAGGAATATACAAAGGCATAAAGCAGTTGGAAGTTCAAGGTCATAAGAAGGATTATTTGGAACTCATATATGACTCTGAAGATAAACTGTATGTACCTGTAGAACAATTGGATATGGTACAAAAATATATAGGTTCTGAAGGGAAAAGCCCCAAAATAAGTAAATTGGGAGGAGCAGATTGGGCTAAAGCTAAGAAAAAGGTAAAGAAATCAATAGAGGAAATAGCTGAAGATTTGGTAAAACTATATGCAATTAGGTCTACTTTAAAAGGTTATAAGTATTCAAAGGATACAGTATGGCAAAAACAATTTGAGGATGAGTTCCCCTATGAAGAGACACCAGATCAACTTACAACTATACAGGATATAAAGCAAGATATGGAGTCAGATAAGGTAATGGACAGATTACTTTGCGGAGATGTAGGATATGGGAAAACAGAAGTAGCAGTAAGGGCTGCTTTTAAGGCTGTTATGGATGGAAAACAAGTTGCATTTTTAGTTCCAACTACGATACTTGCTCAACAACATTATAATAATTTTCTTCAAAGGTTTTCTGACTTTCCTGTAAAAATAGATATGATAAGTAGGTTTAGAACAACAGCACAGCAAAAAGCAACCATAAAGGCAGTTAAAGTAGGAGACGTTGATATACTAATTGGCACTCACAGAATATTACAAAAGGATGTACAATTTAAAGATTTGGGACTTCTTATAATAGATGAGGAACAGAGGTTTGGAGTAAGTCACAAGGAAAAGATTAAAAAGATTAGAAAAAATGTAGATGTACTTACGTTAAGTGCTACACCTATACCTAGGACATTGCATATGTCTCTTGTAGGGGCTAGAGATATAAGTGTTATAGAGACACCTCCAGAGGAAAGATACCCAATTCAAACTTATGTAGTGGAATATAATGATCAGTTAGTAAGAGATGCCATATTAAGAGAAATAAATAGGGGGGGACAGGTCTATTTTGTCTATAATAGAGTTGAGAGTATAAAAGAAATGGCTTCTCACATAGCCAAACTAATTCCAGAAGCAAAAGTGGCTATAGCTCACGGACAAATGCAAGAAAGAGAACTTGAAAATATAATAGTTGATTTTATGAAAAATGAGTATAATATTTTAGTGGCAACTACTATTATAGAAACCGGCATGGATATACAGAATGTAAATACAATGATAATATATGATGCTGATAAAATGGGCTTATCACAACTATATCAATTAAGAGGAAGAGTTGGAAGAACTAATAGAATGGCTTACTGTTACTTGAGTTATAGAAGAGATAAGGTTCTTACGGAAGTAGCAGAAAAAAGGCTTAAAGCTATTAAAGAATTTACGGAACTTGGATCTGGGTTTAAAATAGCACTAAAAGATTTGGAAATAAGAGGTGCAGGTAATATGATGGGAGCATCACAGCATGGCCATATGGCTGCTGTAGGATATGATCTCTATTGTAGAATGCTAGAAGATACTATAAAGCTTATAAAAGGAGATATAGACAAAGAACCTGTAGAAACTACCGTAGAATTGAAAATAGATGCATATATACCTGATAATTATATAAAGAGTGAAGTCCAGAAAATAGAGATATATAAGAAAATAGCAGCTATAAGTTCATATGATGATATGCTTGATATAAAAGAGGAATTGGAAGATAGATTCTCTGATATACCAATTTCAGTATACAATCTGATGGACATAGCCTATATAAGAAGTATGAGTAAGAAAATTGGAATAGAGGAGATAAAAGAAGTAAAGGACGAAGTTGTTTTTTCATTTCAAGATCAGGATAGGGTTGACAAAAATGTGCTTAGGGAACTTTTTAAAACTTATCCACATGAGTTTGTGCTGAAGATGAATAAAAAGCCAGGGTTTGGATATAAATTAAAAAATGTAAAAAGAGAAGATATTTTGCATCAGATTAAGGAAATTGTAAAATATATGCTAAAAATATATGAACAAAAATAGTTTTGTAGTAAAAATAGTTTTGTGTTAAAATTAATTTATATTTTGTAAAATACAAAAAGAGTGGGGGAATAAACTGTGAAGAATATAAAAAGGTTGGTAGCTGCTGCATTTATAACAGTGTTCGCATTTTCAACTGTAGGATGTAATATGATAGAAAAAACACCAGAAGCTATAGCTAATAGTACTGTAGCAACAGTTAATGGAGAAAAAATCACAAGAGGTGATTTAGATAAAGATCCAAATACAATTCAATTGCTAAGTCAAGCTAAACAACAATATGGTGCAGACTATGCAAAAAATGATGAAGTTGTTAGTGCTATTAAAACCCAAAAAGAACAGGTACTGGAGAATATCATTACTACTAAAGTAATTGAACAAAAAGCTAAAGAGTTAAAGCTTCTACCAGATGAAAGTAAATTAAAATCAGACATGGATAAAAAGATTGATGATATTAAAAAGCAGAATTTTAAAGGTGATACCAGTCAATTTGATGCAGCATTAAAAGCACAGGGATTTACTGAGGAATCATTTAAGACTATGTTTTTATCACAATTGAAAACTCAAGCAATAGAAACAAACGTAAGTAATTATCTTGCAAAGAATGTAAAAATAACAGACAAACAGATTAAAGACTATTACAATGCAAATAAGGATAAGTATACAGAGCAGCCTGATAAAATGCATTTAGCTCATATACTTGTAAAGACAAAAGATGAAGCACAAAAAGTGAAAGCAAGATTAGATAAGGGAGAGGATTTTGCGAAGGTTGCAAAAGAAGTTTCTCAGGATACCGCTACTAAAGATAAAGGTGGAGACTTGGGATTTGTAAATTATAATGATTCAGGGTATGATGCTCAATTTATGGCAGGAGCAAAAGCATTAAAAGAAGGTGCTATATCAAATCCTGTTCAAAGTAGTTTCGGATATCATATAATCAAGTGTATAAAAAAGCAAGAATATCCAGTTAAGGATTTTAACAAAGTTAAAGATGAGATAAAGAAGCAGCTGGAAAGTGATCAAAAGAGTAAATTAGTTTCTCAAAAAGTTCAAGAATGGAAAAAGGCCGCAAGTATAACTAAAAAAGAAAAAAATATTATGTAAATTAATTTTTATCTAAATAGGTAGAAAAGAACTGCAGCAATTGTGCTGCAGTTCTTTTTATTTTTTCTAATTTAAATAACAATTGTGTATAAAATTGCATATTTAGAAAGATAATAATAATACAAGTTATATATTATATTTTATAGGAGGAATTATAGTATGAAAGCAACAGGAATTGTTAGACGTATAGATGACTTAGGTAGAGTTGTCATACCAAAAGAAATAAGAAGAACTCTTAGAATAAGAGAAGGAGATCCTCTTGAAATATTTACTGATAGAGAAGGTGGGGTTATATTAAAAAAATATTCCCCTATTGGAGAACTTAGTGATGTTTCAAAAGGGTATACAGAATCACTTCAACAAACTATAGGAAATATAATTATGATATCTGATAAAGACAGCATGGTGTCAATTAGCGGTATACCTAAAAAAGAATATATGGGAAAAAAGATAAGTAATGAACTAGAAAAATTAATAGATAATAGAAAAACGGTTTCCATGGCTGGGGATAAGGAGGAAGATGGAATTATTCCTTTGTATGATGATGAGGATGTAGAGGGTAAATACTCAGCCCAAATTATATGTCCTATAATAGCAGGAGGCGATGCAATTGGAGCCGTAATAATAGTATCTAAAGAAAAAGCTAACTTTGGAGATATGGAAATAAAGCTAGCTGAAACTGCATCATCATTTTTAGGTAAACAAATGGAAGAATAGATAATGGCAGCATTAGCTGCCATTTATATTCTGTTGACATTATTGACTATAATTTAAAAAATATTCATTTAAAGTAATAATACCTTCGAGTTTTAAATAATTATAAACATGAAACAAATTGTTTGCAATTATAGCATTCGGAGGTATTTTTATGAAAAAACAATCCCTTATAAAAGGCACTTTTGTATTAGGGGCAGCGGGTATACTATCAAAATTTTTAGGATTATTTTTTAGATGGCCACTTCAAATGCTCATTGGAGATGAGGGAGTGGGTTACTATCAAATGTCATTTCCACTTTATATGTTCTTTATTGCTGCAGCTTCAGGCATACCTGTAGCGGTGTCAAAGATGGTATCAGAGAGAAATGCCGTTGGAGATCATGAAGGGGTAATTCAAGTACTTAGAAAGTCTATACTTTTAATGGTTATTTTAGGGACAGGTTTTACGGCTATACTACTTACATTTTCAAATCCAATTATACATTTTTTGAAATGGGATAGAAAATCCTACTATTCTTTAATTGCCATTGCATTTGCACCTATATTCATATCCATAATGAGTGCTTTCAGGGGATTTTTTCAAGGCCTTCAAAATATGAATTATACAGCTGTATCTCAAATTATAGAACAAATAGGTAGAGTAATAGTAGGAGTGGGACTTGCATATCTCCTATTGCCTAAAGGTATAGAGTATTCGGCAGGAGGGGCAGCATTAGGGGCAGCAGCAGGAGGACTATTTGGAGGTATATATCTAATAGCAAAGTATATTTATGTAAGAAAAGAAATAAACGTATTTAAAGTCGCAGATAATAAGGATGTATTGAGTAAACTGCTGTATATAGCTATTCCAGTATCTCTAGGAGCAGCAGTTAGCAGTATAATGAGTCTTATAGATTCAGCTTTGGTACCTCAAAAGTTATTGGTGGCTGGATTTACATATAGGGAAGCTGCTATATTATATGGACAGCTTACCGGAAAGGCATTTGTGCTTATAAATATACCATTGACAATATCTTCAGCACTATGTGCTTCTTTGATGCCAATAATTGCAGAATCGTATATATTAAATAGAAAAGTTGATGTCATAAATAAGGTGGACTTGTCTTTTAAAATTTCTATGGTTATTGCAATTCCATCTACCATTGGATTATATGTTCTAGCATACCCTATTCTGGATTTAATTTTTCCAGGTCAATCTGCAGGATTTGATATACTTCAATATTCAGCATTGTCTATTCCTTTTATTGTACTTGTCCAGACATCTACAGCTGTACTGCAGGGAATTGGGCATTATATTAGACCTGTAGCTAATTTGGCATTAGGATGTAGTATAAAGATAGTTATAACCCTGTTTCTGGTTCCAATACCTTATATAAATATTTATGGGGCTGTTTTAGGAAGTATAGGAGGATATATTGCAACCTGTATTTTAAACATAATATTTTTAAGCAGGAAATTAAAAATTCGTATAAATTATTTTGAAACTATGGTTAAACCCACATTTGCATCCATTTTTATGATGGCAGCTGTTGTAATTATATATTTGTATGTCTATAATTATAGCATGAATAGTAGAATAGCTTG
>DAIMMR010000003.1:0-44492 GCA_036720575.1 Clostridium sp. | reverse complement strand
TTAAAGATTTTTTGCGATAGCTAAAAATCAACCTTCACTCTCAACTCTCAATTTTTAATTCTCAACTCAAAAAGCTTTGTTTCGCATTATTTTTATATTAAGTCAAATCTTGTATGTGAGAAATTTGAGTTAGAATATGGAGGAAACACATTATGATAAAAATTGCAGTGTATGGAAAAGGTGGTATTGGAAAATCTACAACAGTTTCTAATATATCAGCTGCACTTTCTGATAAAGGAATAAGGGTTATGCAGATTGGATGTGACCCTAAAGCTGATTCTACAGTTTCACTTCATGATAAAACAAAAGTGAATACGGTGCTTGAACTTGTAAGGAAAAAGAAGAATGATTTTGATTTAGAAGACATGGTTACTGTTGGGTACAATGGTGTCATATGTGTGGAAGCAGGTGGACCTAATCCAGGCCTTGGATGTGCAGGCAGGGGAATTATAGCAGCACTGGAAAAATTAAAGGAAAAAGGTGCATATGAGGTATATAAACCAGATGTGGTAATATATGATGTATTGGGTGATGTAGTATGCGGAGGGTTTTCCATGCCAATGCGTAAGGGCTATGCAGATAAAGTATTTATTATAACCTCAGGCGAAAACATGGCTATTCATGCAGCCGCCAACATTGCAACGGCTATAGAAAATTTTAAAAACAGAGGTTATGCTGGCCTTGGAGGTCTTATTCTTAACAGAAAAGATGTAAAGAATGAATATGAAAAAGTAAGCGAATTGGCAGGGGATATTCATTCAGAAATAGTTGGTACCCTGGACAGAAGTGAAGTCGTTCAGGAAGCAGAAACCTTGAATAAGACGGTAATAGAAGCATTTCCTGAAAGTAATATGGCAAAACAGTATAGAAAGCTGGCAGAGACCATCATGAGGATATGTGGAAAGGAGATATCATGCTTATAAATGTATCTGGACACGTTGATGAGACGGGTGTATGTACTGCAATAAAAGATGCTGCATTTCCTGAACCTTTTGTATCAGGACTGGAATATAATGCTCCTGCCAGGGGACCATGGAATATAGTTCATATTGGAATGCTTATTCCAAAGTCGCATCAGATATATGTATGTGCAGCAAACTGTTTAAGAGGAGTTGTTCTTACAGCAGCAGAAATGGGTACATTGGACAGATTCTCGACTATAGCTGTACAGGAAAATAATGTGCTGGAAGGTGATATGGAGGAACTTATCATTGAGGGTGTGTCGGATATACTCAATAAACTTCCACAAAAACCTCCGGCAGTTCTCATATATCCCGCCTGTATACATCATTTTATGGGATGTGATTTGGAGCTAGTTTACGGAGAATTAAGAAAAAGATATCCAGATGTGGCCTTTGCAGAATGCTATATGGATCCAATTATGAGGAAAAGCGGTCTGACTCCGGATGAGAAAATGAGACGTCAGCTTTATAGTATCCTTGAACCACTGAAGATTAACAGAAAAAGCGTTAATATCATTGGTAATAATATTTCTACGGAAGAAAGCAGTGAACTTATACGGACTATCCGTGAAAATGGATATGAACTGAAAGATATTACTCTTTGCAAAACCTATGATGAATATCTTAAAATGGCTGAAAGTTGTGCTAATATATCCTGCCTTCCTGCTGCAATACCAGGTGGGAACTATTTGCAGGATAAATTAGGACAGAAACACTTGCATTTACCCTTATGCTATGGATTTGATGAAATAACAAAAAATTTGAATACATTGAACGAATATTTGGGATTACCAAAAAAAGAATACACAGATGAAAAGTCAGCAGCTTTAAATGCTTTGAAAGAAGCAAAAGAAGTTATTGGTGGTGCAAAGATTTCCATAGATTATACAGCTGTTCCAAGACCTTGTGGACTTGCTCGATTGCTTGTAGAAAATGGATTTAATGTGGACAGGCTGTATGCAGATTCATTTACAAAATGGGACAAGACAGATTTTGACTGGCTTGTAAAAAACAAACCTGAAATAAAAGTGTATGCTACAGTACATGCAAAGATGGGTGTTCTGGATAGAAAATGCAGTGAAAAGAGCCTTGCAATAGGACAAAAGGCTGCTTATTTTACAGGAAGTGAATACTTTGTAAACATAGTAGAAGGCGGTGGCATGTATGGTTTTGATGGAATTATGAGACTTGCTGGACTTATAAAAGAAGCTTTTACATGTCCTAAAGATGTACGAAAGCTTATACAAATTAAAGGATGGAGGTGTGATTGCTGCTTATGAAACAGGCATCAGCATTTATTTCAACATATACAGCAGATGTATCAGGTGTTTGTTCCGCACTATATGAATTAGGCGGGATGACTGTAATGCATGATGCATCAGGGTGCAATTCAACATATACTACTCATGACGAACCACGCTGGTATGATATGGACAGCATGATCTATATTACAGGACTTACTGAAATGGAAGCTATTATGGGTGACGATGAAAAATTAATACATGATATTGTGGCAGCTGCAAAAGAGTTACATCCTAAATTTATAGCTATTGCAGGTACACCTATTCCAATGATGATAGGCACAGATTTTCCAGCTATTGCAGAAGTGATTGAAAATGAAATTAAGATTCCTACATTTGCAATTCAAACAAATGGAATGCACTCTTACATATGTGGGGCAGGACAAGCTCTTGTTGAAATAGTAAAACGATTTACTTTGTACGGTTTACCTAAAAGAACTAAAAGTGTAAATGTACTTGGAGCTACTCCTTTGGATTATTCAGTAAACAGCAGTGTAGGCAGCATTAGAAGACGATTAACTGAAGCTGGTTTTCAGGTTTTATCTGTATGGGCAATGGGAAGTACACTGGAGCAAATGAAACAAGCTGGGGCTGCAGAAGTAAACTTAGTTGTTTCTTCTACTGGACTTCCCGCAGCAAAAGAATTACAGAAGAAGTTTGGAACACCATATGTTGTTGGTGTCCCAATGGGAGATCAATTTGCAGCTGTAGTAATGAAAGCACTAGATAAGGCAATTATTACAGGAAAATCCCAAATTGCATATGATAAACGAGCTATGTGTGGTGGTGACACGGTTATTATTGGAGAAAGCATTTATTCAGAGTCATTAGCTGCAGCACTTGCACTTGAAAAAGATATGAAAGTTAAAGTCTTATGTCCTTTGGAAACAGAAGATGATTTGTTATTATCAGAAGATATTTTGGCAGAAGATGAAGATAGTATAATGCTGCAGTTGCAAAATGCTGCAGTTGTGATTGCAGATCCTATTTATAGCAGGATTATTCAGCCTGGTACTAAATTTATATCACTCCCACATGAAGCTTTTTCAGGAAGAATTTATAGAAAAGATATTCCAGATTTAGTTGATAATATAGATATAATACAGTGAATTGATAGTTGACAGTTGATAGTGGACAATTGACAGTGAAGGATGATTTTTAGCTATCGCAAAAAATCCACTTTCACTGTCCACTGTCAATTTTCAACTGTCAACTAAATTGCTTTGCAATTTACTTATATTAAGTCAAAATTTTATATGTTTAACTCTCTTCTGGGTATCCTAAATTTTATACCTCTTTCTATTTCCTCTAAAGTCCTTTTATCCTTTGGATCTACAAATAGACAAGTACAGCCTTTTTCACCGGCCCTTCCTGTTCTACCAATACGATGTATATATGACTCTACATTTTCTGGAATATCATAATTATATATATGAGTAACTCCACTTATATCTAGTCCTCTAGCGGCCACATCTGTAGCTATCAAATACTGAATATCTGCATTTCTAAAAGATTTCATTATTCTTTCACGTTTTGATTGAGGTATATCACTATGCAGCTTTTTGCAATTATATCCACGCTGATATAGTGCAATTTCAAGATCGTCTACCCTTCTTTTAGTTCTGCAAAATATAATAGCCATAAATGGATTATCTTGATCCATAATATTACACAATGCATCTTGTTTTTTTCTATCAGTAGTTTCTATTACATATTGTTTAATGTTATTAAGTGTAACTTCTTCTTTTTTAATGGAAACCACTAAAGGGTCAGTCATGTATCTATAAGCTAATTTTTTAACTTCAGAATTCATAGTTGCAGAGAAACACAATGTTTGACGTTTTTTAGAGATTTCTTTTATAATATCTTCTACATCATTTTTAAATCCCATAAGCAGCATCTGATCTGCTTCATCTAATACTAATGTTTTTAATTTGCTAAGATCTATAGTCTTTCTATGAAGATGATCTAAAAGCCTACCTGGAGTTGCAATGATTAGGTGAATGTTTCTTTTTAGTTTTTTTAACTGAGAACCTATATCTTTTCCACCATATGCAGTTAAAATATTTATATCTTTAGCTTTTTTAAGTTTCAGAGCTTCGGCAGTTATTTGAATAGCAAGTTCTCTTGTAGGGGTTACAATCAGTGCTTGAGTTGAATTTATATTAGGTGATATATTTTCAAAAATAGGAAGCAAAAAAGCAAGAGTTTTTCCAGTACCCGTTTGTGATTCAGCTATAACATCTTTTCCTTCTTTAATAAATTTAATACTCTTTTGTTGAATTGGTGTTGGTTTAGTAATACCCATGTGTTTTAATTCATTTATTATATTTTCGCTAAGTTCTAGTTCCTTAAAATCCATTTTTTCATACCTTTCATTATTAAGGCATTTTCAAAGAAATAACCAGTCAGTATGCTAGTCTATTTTTTATCATACTGCGTCGGTAGAACCCTTAGATAGGATTCACTATCTGCGGAACCTTCCTCCTTGTCTGATAAAAAATATCCGTCGCATCTTTGACTTGTTATTTTCTTTCAAATGCCTAATGTGTATTTTTATTTAGTTAAGTCAATTAATAATAGCATATTACTGCAATTAATACTAATGTTGCCCTTAAGTTTTTACATTATGATAGTACAATGGTATATTTTTATATGGGAACTTATTATTTATAATTATATTTAACTCAATTTTTGCAGTTTAAAAATATTGCGAAGCAAAGCTTTTTGAGTTGAGAGTTGAAAATTGAGAGTTGAGAGTGAAGGTTGATTTTTTGCAGTGTAACGGAAAAAAATCCACATTAACTCTCCACTTTCCACTCTCAATTCTCAACTAATTAAATTGCTTCGCAATTTCCTTATATTAAGTTAAAATTTTATATGTGTGAAATTTGAGTATTTAATAAGTTATATAAATTATAATTTATTGTAAATAAAGTTAAAGACATAATTTTTGGAGGTATCAACTAAATTGAAGTCACTTATTATAGCTGAAAAACCAAGCCTGGCAATGAGCATTGTCAAGAGTATTGGTAGTATGGAAAGAAATAATGGATATTTTGAAAATAAAAATTATATAGTTACTTTTGCCTATGGTCACTTACTTCAACTTTACGATGTAGATGATTATTTTGGAAGAGAAAAAACAAAGTGGAGTTTAGAAGAATTGCCCTTTGTACCAAAAAAATTTAAATTTAAATTACGAAAAGACGAAGGAGTAAAAAAGCAGTATGAAATAATAAAATCACTAATAAAAAGAAATGATGTCCAGGAGATAGTGAATTGTGGTGATGCAGATAGAGAAGGTGAAGTAATTGTAAATAATATAATATATAGAGCTTTTAAAGAAGAATATATTACTAAACCTATTAAAAGATTATGGCTGCCGGAACAAACAAGACAAACAATTATACAAAGTTTAAAAGATTTAAGAGATGATATAGAATACAAAAATTTATATGACGAAGGACTGGCAAGAACATATTTAGACTGGAGTTATGGAATAAATTTAACCAGGTATTTAAGTATAAAATCAGGCTCATTTTTACCTGTAGGTCGCGTTTTAATTCCTATTGTGAAATATGTATATGATAGAGATGAGAAAATTGAAAACTTTAAGCCAGAAACTTATTTTGAGATAGGGGCTGTCATAAATAAAGATAATTTGCATATAAAAGCTAAGTTAAAGGATAGAAAGTTTGCAGCAGATGAAAGAGATAAAGCTGAAAAACTATTGAATAATTTGAAAGACAAAAAGGCTATAGTTGATAAAGTTGAAAAGAAAAAAGTTAAAAAGCAGCCGCCTAAGCTTTTTTCATTGGATACTTTACAAAATAAAATGTTTAAGGAAGAAAAAATGTCTTTGGATGATACTTTAAAAAATTTGCAGAAACTATATGAAGATGGATATACCACATATCCAAGGACTAATACAGAATACCTGGCGGAAAATGAAAAAGATAGAATAAAAAGTGTAATTGCAGCAGTAAAAGAAAATTTTAATGCAGATATATCTTTTAAAGATAACAAGAAAATTTTTAATAGTAAAAAAGTAGAAAGCCACAGTGCAATCACTCCAACTATAAAAATTCCATCAAAGGAAAAATTATCGGAAGGTGAAAAAAAGGTTTATGCTGCAATAAAAAATAGATTTATAAGTAATTTTTTAAATGAAGAAACAATAATAGAAGAAACAAGTGTATTAATAAAAATAGAAGATGAAATTATTCAATTAAAGGGAAATGTTATAAAAAGTCCTGGCTTTTTAAAATATGAAAAATCTAAAAAGGAAAATGAATTGCCTCAATTTGTAGAAGGAGAGGAGTTAGATACTAAATTTTCAGTAGATCAGAAAGAAACCCAAAAGCCTGGTAGAGTAACAGAATCTGAACTAAACAATTTCCTTAAAAATCCTTTTAAAAAGCAAGAGGTAGAAGATTTACAGGGTGAAAATGATGATGAAGAATACAAATTGATACTTGAAGGTTGTGAAATAGGAACTGTTGCAACAAGGGCAGGGATAATTAAAAATGCAAAAAAATATGAGTATATAAAAGAGCTGAAAGGTCACTTAGAATGTGAGAATAAAGGTAAAAAACTTATAGAAGCACTGGAGAAATTAAAGATTGATTTAAATAAAGAAAAAACAGTTGAATTTGGCAAGCAGCTTAAAAAAGTTTATAAAGAAGAAATAGGAATAAATGAAATAATAGATAAAGTAAAAGATGAATTAAATAACATTGTCCAAAATGGTAATAAAATTAAAATAGAAAAGCTTTATCTATATAACAATAAATTAAATAGTAAAATTAAAATAGAAAGCATTGGAAAGTGCCCTGTATGCCATGAAGGAGAAGTTGTTAAAAATAAATCAGGGTATGGCTGTAATAGATGGAAAGAAGGTTGTAAGTTTTTTGTAGGCAATAAAATAGCAGGAAAAGAAATTTTAGAAACCCATGTAAAAAAACTTATTAAAGATTGCAAAACTAATGTTATAAAAGGATTTAAGAGTAAAAGCGGCAAGAAGTTTAATGCTTCCCTGGTAATTGATAAAGAAGGAAAAATTGTATTTAATTTTGAAAATGAAGTTTTAGGAAAATGTCCATGCTGCGGACACGATATTGTAGAAGGTAAAAATGCTTTTGGATGCAGCAATTGGAAAGAAGGATGCAAGTTTACTATATGGAAGAATGATAAATATTTGGCTTGTATGGGCAAAAAACCTACTAAGGCTGTAGTTAGGGAACTCCTTAAAAATGGTAAAGTTAAAATTAAAGGTTTAAAAAGTAAAGATGGAAATATATTTGATGCCTATTTTATGTTAATAAAAAATGAGAATGAAAATAAGGATAAATATCCATATAAGTGGAAAATGGAAATAACAAAATAGTAATTTCATATAACAAAAAGAAGGAAAACATGGTTATTTATAGAATAATAAAAGTAAAATAATAGACTATGTTCCTATATTATTTGAAAATATAGGAACATAGTGAGAAGTAAAAAGGGTATATGGATGATATGAAGGGGGAAAGGTTATGGATAGGGGAAGTTTCCATCTAAAGGGTGACATTAAAAGTTATGTAGAAAAAATGGAATACGACCAAGAAGAAATAGCTATGTTTTTATTAGGTTATCTTATGGGAGAAATGAGAAACGCACAATGGAAAGATATGCATAAAAATTCTCAAAAAAATTCAATTAATTCAGAAGATAGGGAATCTATATTTAATAAACTCAATTACACTGGTATAAACGAAATTAAAATAATGGGGCTTACTAAAGAAATTTTTGAAAAACTAGAACAAGGAAAAGTGAGGGGATATATTAGGACAATTTTTAATGAACTAAAGAGAATTTTAGATTTAAATATTAAAAAGTGGAAGATGAATAAGCAGGAAAATTTGTTTTATGTATTGTCCGGTTATGTATACAATACTGCAAGCATCATGTTAAGTGATAAAAAGGGGAAGAGGGCAGTTTGACATTTAAGTTTTAGATCTACAGCTCTACAGGCAATGAAATTACAATTTGCCCACCGCCGGTATATGCATCATTTTGTATATGAAGACTGCCGTTGTGTGCCCTAATTACTTTATCTGCAAAAGTTAATCCAATACCATAATGGCCTGTTTGACTTCGACTTTTATTATCAGTATAAAATAGTTCTGCAGCTTTTTTGAGTGCTTCAGGTGAAAAACCATTTCCAGAGTCAGTAAATACAAAAGAAGCTAAATTGTTTTTAAAATGGACCTGTAAGCTTAAGGATGTCTCATCTGGTGTATGCTCAAGTGCATTTATAATGATATTCATAAATGCTCGTTTCATTGAGGAAAGGTCAATGTTCCACATTAGTTCTTTTGGAATACTGATGTCAAGTACAAAACGAATATGACGGTTTCCAATAGAGGCTAGTGTATCCTTTTCAATTACATGTAAAAATTTATTTACATTGCTTTTTTCTTTGTGCAGGGCAATGGATTGATCATTTTTAGAAGCTTCAATTAAAAGCTCAGTATAATGCTCTATTTCACCTGCTGCTTCTATGATTTCATTTGCATAATCTAATGCATTTTCGCCTTTTTGTGTAAGACTTAATAATTCTGCATTTCCTTTGATGACAGTAATGGGTATTTTAATGTCATGAGCCAGTGCGCTAATTTGTTCACCTTTGTTTTTTTCTTGCTCAAATTGGCAGGTTAAGGATTTTTTAAGGCTGCGGCGCAAATTATCTAAGGAATCCATAACTTTTTGATGTTCTATAAAGTAAGAATTTTGCACCTCAAAATCTAAATCTTTATCTTCAATTTTTTGAGTGATGAAGCTAAATTTGTTTAATTCTCTTTTTATCTTATTTGAAAACTGTAGAGAAAGAAAATATAATGTAATTAACAAAACAATGGTAAAAAGCAAACCAATAGTTAATCCAGGATAAGGTATCAGATTTCGAAGAGTTGGGTTTGCAAATTGCATGATCAATTTGTAATGAATTACGCAGTATTCTTTTGGACGTTCGATTACAGCGTAAACATTTCCGAAAAAATCAGTTCCTGTAAATTCATGATTTTTAATATATAATTTTACTTTTTCAATTTTGGACTTATTCATGGTACTTTTTTTTACATCTAAAGTTTGTTTGTCTAAAATTATATATTTTAAATTTTCAGGTATTAATTCAGAAGTAACTTCTTTAGCACTTTTTATACTTGGCGTGACTTTCTCCACTAATTGTTCTGAATAGCTAGCTGGCAGCAGCATTTTATTACTATAGATATAACTAAAAATAAAAAGTAAAGCAAGTAAAAGTATAATAAAAGAAAATCCCACTTTTAAGATAAATTTAATAATATAGATTTGAAAGGACGTTTTTTTTACTTCCACATGTATCCAACTCCCCACACTGTTTCTATAGGAAAACAATTATATTCTTTAAATTTATTGCGGATTAATCTTATATATTCAGTGATTACCGAAAATTGAGTGTCACTGTCCAAATCATAAATTGCCTCAAAAATTGCCTGCTTTGTAAATACTTTGCCTCGATTAAGCGCTAAAAATTCGCAAATATTATATTCATTTTTAGTAAGAGCAATGACATTATTATTGACCAGTATTTCCTTCTTATCAAAATCAATTGTAATATCACCATATACTAGTTTTTTTGTTGACTTGCCGCGATTTTCACGTTTAAGGTATGCTTCAACACGAGCATTTAATTCCATTACTCCAAAAGGTTTTGCTATATAATCATCCCCGCCAAAGGCTAACCCTTTTACGATGGATGATTCGTCTGATTTTGCTGTTAAAAAAATAATTGGAGAATCTACTGCACTGCGTATTTTCTGACAAAGTTCAAAGCCATCTATCTCCGGCATCATTACATCCAGTAAAATCAGATCATATCCACAAAAATCTTCTATAGAAATATTTTCTGGATTTTGCAGTGTAATTACTTCATGATGGTTTAATTTCAAAGCATTTTTTATCAATTTTAAAATTCGCCTGTCATCATCTACAGCTAAAATTTTTGCCATGTTTTACCCCCCATTATTTACATGATACTTTTATTGATTATTTTTGTCTACCTTCCCAAAAGTGAAAAGAAAGTATATAGAAAATAACACAACAAATTGTCATTATTATCATAGATGTTAGTCCTGTATTTAGCCCATTTTGGGTATATGAGAAAAAAATTTCTTTTGGGGGAATTTTACCTTGAAGCTTGTATTGAGACATAACTATAAAGTTTATAAACCGTATTGGCCACACCCAGGGCAAGAACATCCAAACACTGTCTCCCTGTGCTGTAGAGGCTACAGCACAAATTATGACCCCGGCAAATCCAGTTATATTACAAACAGCTGTATTAAAATGATAAGCTAAAATTAAGTATAAACTATAGAGGAAAATAACACATAAAAATATGAAAACCCCTGTTTTAAAATATAAAAGATAGTTTATGCTGTTTACATGCAATATAAGTTTCATGGATATGAAAAATAGTAATATAGCAAAAAATATAGCTTCCAAGCACAGTGTAAGTAACATGTACAGTTGACTTATAAAAGAAGTCGTTTTATGGGAAAGTTTGCTGAGCATTATTTGACAATGCCCAGCTTGCTTTTCTTGATCAGCAATTAGCGCGCAAAGTACTGCAGCAAGTAATGAAAAGGCAAACCCCATCAGTTTAAAGAAATTATCAAATATCCCCAAATCACTTGATTTACCAAGCCTTGTAAAAGTCATAAGGCAAACTAAGAGAAAAGGAAGCACAATATGTGCCCGGAGAAAAGTACTGTGTCTATTTTTAAAAAATTCTGCTTTGTAGCTGTGCCAAAATTCAATCATATTAATGTACCTCACTTTTTTTAAATGAATAAGTGGTAAAAGTTATTAGAATTAAAAATAGAAAAATTCCTATTAAAATACCAACTGAAATAACTGATGGATTTAATAAGCTGCTTCCTGGTTCTAGGGGCAGTCCATTTGGATGATGATGTAATATTGGACACTGCAGTCTAAGAGGGAAGGCCCATGGAGATAGCCACCATAAAGAGGATGGGGCACAAGTTGCACCGAGCTCCATATTAGCTGCACAGGTTCCAAGTAATAAGACAAAAAGATTTATCTTTTTACTTAACCATAGGCATAGAGGAATCTGCCAGAGGGATGTAAGCCAGCCTATGATAGCGGCTATAAGACAATAGTAAAATGGTACACTATTTATTTGTGTCCTAGTGAAGATCATATTTAATATAGTAAGAATTACACATAAAAAAATAGAGGATATTAATGTAAATGATGATAAAAGTATAATTTTAGATATCCAGCTTTTCTTTAAATCAATGGGAAAAGAAAAAATCGTCTTATAACCTGTGCTGTTTTGTTCAAGTTTATGAAACATACTTGTAGTTAAAGCAATTAAAGCTGGCATCCATAATAATGACCAATGATTTATAGAAGTAAAAACAGAGTCAGCAGTGAAATATCCAAAGCCTAAAAAATCAAAAGTAAAGCTAAGAATAGTACATAATATAGGCATAAAAATAAGTATTTTACGAAGCATAGTTCTTTTTGTTTTTAAATTTTCAGCAATTAAATACTTGTTCATCTAGCAATCCTTCTTCCTCTAGTAGTTTTTTCTGCAACACTCATAAATAGTTCTTCTAAATCTTCACCGGGGTTAACTTTTCCTTGATAACCTAATATGCCGTGACTCATAATTCCCACATAATCTACAATCTGCTCTACTTCTGCTAAAATGTGGCTGGATAGTATTACAGTCATCCCTTCATCAGGAAAGGATTTTATGAGTTTTCGCAAGTCCTGAATACCAATAGGATCTAACCCATTAGTTGGTTCGTCTAGTATGAGTAACTTAGGATGATTTAAGATTGCAGTGGCAATTCCTAAACGTTGTTTCATTCCCATGGAGAAATTTTTAGCTTCCTTTTTACCTGTATCTGTTAAGTCTACAATTTTTAATACTTCTTTAATGCGTTTATTTGGCAGTCCTAAAAGGGTAGTATGAACCTTTAGATTTTCCTCTGCAGTTAAATTCCCATAAATAGGAGGCTGCTCAATTAAGGCACCAATATTTCTTAAGTCCTTACGGGTCCATGTATGACCATCAAAGTTGATTTTACCTGAAGTTGGTTTTAACAGTCCTGTTAGCATCTTTAATGTAGTGGATTTCCCTGCACCATTAGCACCAAGAAGTCCGTAAATATGATTCCTTGGAATTGAAATGTCAAGGCCATTTACAGCACAATCCCTTTTAAATACTTTCGTTAATTTTTGAGTTTCCAATAAACAATTTTTTTCCATAATAACACTCCTTTCTTATGTACAAGAAAAGAATATCAGATAAAAATCAAGATTTTAACAAAATGCGGCTTGGATAAATAAGAAAGTTATTTAGGCGAAAAATGTAATAAAATACATCATACAATCATAATTGATAAAGAGTTCCAGAAATATATCGAATATTAAACTGGAGTATTAAACTGTGAAGGGAGAAGAATTTTAATGAAACAGTGGTTTAGCAATTTAAAAATGGTTCAAAAAATAATGTCATTATCTATTGTAACTTCTTTATTTATAATAATAGTAGGCATAATTGGAGGAATCTATATAGAGCAGATAGGCAAAAATGCAGCTGACATGCATAATGACAATTTAGCTGGTATAAGTGCTATTAGAGATTTAAAAAGCAATGAAACGGAAATTGGGTCATACCTATTTTCTCTTGCATACAAAAGGGATAGAAATAACATTAATAGTATAGGAAAACAAATATCTAAGTTAAAAGAAGATAGTACTAAAGCTATGAATAATTATGAAAGTTCTATTACAAAGGATGAAGATAAAAAGCTATTTACAGAGCTAAAAAAGTCAGTAAATGAGTATAAAGACATTGGTGAACAAATTATAAAGTCTGCTAGTGAAAATAACTATGATGAAGTACTTAAATTTTTCCGTAAAGTTGGACCTGTAAGAGCAAAAATGAATAGTGAAATGGATAATATAATTAATATTAATGTTAAGCGGGCTGATGAGAAGAATGTGGCTAATGACAAGATGACAGCGAGTGCTTTTACTTTTATTGTAATTGTAACTGTTTTAGGGTTGGTTGTTTCTGTCTTACTAGGAATACTAATAGCTAAACTGATGTCGGAGAAAGTAAAAAAGATATTGCAATTGGGAGAAGCTATTGGAAGTGGGGACTTAACATAAAAAATAAATGTTAATAGTAAGGACGAAATTGGTAAGCTTGCTGAAGCTTTAAATAAGTCAATGGAGAATATAAGAAATTTAATTTTACAAATTAGTAATAGTTCTACAGATATAAGTGCTTCTAGTGAAGAACTGTCTGCAACAACAGAAGAGGTTTATGCTAGTATAGAAACTGTAAATGAGTCCACTGAACAAATAGCAAAGGGAAATGAAAATTTAAGTGCTGTAACGGAAGAAGTAGATGCTGCTGTTCAGGAGATAAACTCAACTACAGCTGAACTTGCAAATAAGGCTGATAATGCGTCATCTTCAGTAAAGGAAATAAAAACACGGGCAGCTGAGGTGAAAACTAAAGCTAAAGCAGATATAGAAAATGGAGATAAAATTTATAGTGAAAAGCATGAGAACATTATAAAGGCCATAGAAGCAGGAAAAGTTGTTGATAAGGTAAAAGTAATGGCTGATTCCATAGGAGATATAGCAGAACAGACAAATTTATTGGCTTTAAATGCAGCTATAGAAGCAGCTAGTGCTGGAGAACACGGCAAAGGATTTGCAGTAGTGGCGGAAGAAGTAAGGGGACTGTCAGAGGAATCAGCAAAGGCTGTTACACAAATTCAGAGTATGGTAGTACAAGTTCAAGATGCTTTTAACAATTTATCTAACAGTGCAAAAGATATACTGGAGTACATAAATAATAATGTAAAACCAAGCCAGAAACTGCTTCTGGAAACAGGTATGGCATATGATAGGGATTCTGAATTCATGAATAATATGGCTGGAGATATAGCATCAGCTGCAAATAAAATGAGTCAAACTGTAGATCAAGTAACAGCGGCTATTGATAATATATCCTCAACTACACAAGAATCTGCATCAGGGTCTGAAGAAATATTAGGTAGTGTAAATGAAGTTTCCACTGCAATACAGGATATAGCAAAGTCTGCACAAACTCAATCGGAACTTGCACAAAAGCTTGATGAAATGATTCATAAATTTACTGTATAAAATTCTAAGTCTTATAAAAAACATACGAACCTAATCGCATGTTTTTTTATCTGAAAGATCACTTGATTTAGGATGCTGTGTTTAATTAGAGTTTACCATTTCGTATGAATTCATTTAACCTTTTATTTTTTATAAGTTTTATAAAAAAATACATAATAATTACAAAGCCTACTATTTCAGTTAGGTAGTAGGAAGGATCTGTAAGAAGTCTTTGAAGTGTCCCTTCTGTCCAATTTCCTTCTGGCCTTTCAGGAAATTTAAATCCTAAAAATGGCCAAAAAAGTATTCCTTTATATAACTGCATATTGTCAAGCATTAGATGGATTGAAGTTGAAACCCCAAGTGTGAAAATGCGGTTTCCTTTATTTCTATTAATACGATGTATACCTATTAATAGAAGTATAAGTGAAAATAAAAGAGTATGTCCGAATATACGACTGTTATGGAAGGTATTTCTAAATAAAAATGCTCCTATGGGCTTATCTATGAGGTCAGGAAGTATTGCCCCAACAAGAACAAATCTATAATCAATTGTCTCTTTTTTATGTATCTTTTCATAAAGTTTAAAAGCTGCTGTTGTGGGGCCAAGGTGTCCAAAAAAAACCATGTATCTATCTCCTAACCTAATTGCTTATTTTAATCATTTGTCTTTTGTGGTTCATCATATTCTTTGCCAAAAGTATCTATGGTTACATTTTTCATTTTTTGGTCTTCATAAGGCTTATCGTCGTAATCCCTTTCTTGTGCTACAATTTCATCTACTGTCTCAATTCCTTCTATAACCTTTCCAAAAGCAGCATACTGACCATCGAGATGAGGTGCATTATCTGTCATTATAAAAAATTGTGAACCTGCAGAATCAGGAGCCATAGTTCTAGCCATAGATAATACACCTTTTTCATGTTTTAAATTATTTTCAAAATTATTTGCTGAAAATTCACCCTTAATTGAGTAACCTGGGCCGCCCATTCCTGTGCCTTCAGGATCTCCTCCTTGAATCATGAATCCTGGTATAATCCTGTGAAAAATTGTACCATTATAGAATCCCTTTTTAACTAATGATATAAAATTATTTACTGTATTGGGTGCAGTGTCGGGATAAAGTTCTATTTTTATTAATTTACCGTTTTCCATTTCAATTGTAACTATAGGATTTTTCATTTATGTTCCTTCTTTCATTAAATTTGTGTGTATTTATACAATAAGTTTTATTACAGCTTCTGTCAAGTAAGTAATATGGCAAGTCAAGTGAATAGTTAACAAGTGAAAAGAGGAACGTACCTAGATTTAATTTACAGTAATCTAGGTACGTTCTCTTTTAGATATATTCAATTATTTTTATATCTTAAACTTATTCATATCTGAACCTAATTTTACAGCCATATTAGATAAATTCTCTGATACTTCTGCTACTTCCTTCATAATAGCCATTTGTTCTTCGGAGGAAGCTGCTATACTTTGTATACTCTCTGATGACTCCTTAGAAATATCTGATATTTTGTTTACTGAATTAACCATATCCTGTATGGAAGTTGTAATTTGGTGCACTCCCTTAGCTACATATTGTATTTGATCAGAAACACTACTTATATCTTTTAATATTTCATCAAAAGAAGCTCCTGTATTTTTAACTAAATTAATACCCACTTTAACTGATTTGCTGCTTTCTTGCATGGAAGTTACCGCTTTTTGAATTTCATTTCGTATTTCTTTAATAAGTACATTAATTTGAGTAGATGAATTAGATGACTGTTCTGCTAACACCTTGACTTCTTCTGCTACAACGGCAAATCCCTTTCCATGTTCTCCAGCTCTTGCAGCTTCTATAGCTGCGTTTAAGGCAAGTAAATTAGTTTGTTCCGATACATCTATAATAATAGAACTTATATTTCCGATTTCTCCTGATTTACTATTTAGTATATTTACAACTTTTGATAATACTGTAGTATTATTATCTATGATTTTCATCTGTTCTACAGCATTATTTACAACACCTGTACCTTCTTCAGCTTTTTTATAAGTCTCAACAGAATGATTTGTAACGTCTTGTACCTTTTCAGATATTTTATCTATATCTCCATAAATATTGTTCATACTATTTACTGTTTTATCTGCATCTGCTACTTGATTGCTGCTGCCTTCAGCTATATGAGAGACAGATGTTGCTATTTGACTTGCAGTGGTTTCTGTCTGCTCAGAACTAGCAGCTAATTCCTCTGAAATAGAAACTATCTGCTCTATACTTTCAGAAACCCCTGAAATTATATTTTTTAAGCTTGCAGTCATACTATTTAAATTTTTACTCATAGTATTTAATTCATCTTTTGTATTTATTTCTAATGTTTTTGTCAAATCTCCCTTAGAAACAGCATGTACTAATTCATCAACTTTTGATATGTTATTCCTAATTTGTCTACTAAAGCAGACTGCTACAAGTATACTTAATGCAATAATTATCAAAAATGTAAGTATTGTTTTAAAAAGAAAAGACCTAAGTGGAGTATATAATTCTGATTCAGAAACAGTTATAGCTATTGTCCAACCTGTTTCTGGAACTGTAGCATAATACACTCTATATTTATCATTATTCTGGTAGAAAGTGTTTTTACCACTTTTCTGTTTTACAATGTCATTTCCAATAGCTGCTAAACTACTATTACTATCATTTGAAATTTTAACTTTCATAATTTTACTTTTATCTGGGGCTGATATATATGTCCCATCACTACTTAAAAGAAAGGCTTTACCACTTGTACCAAATTTCATGTCTTGTATAGCCTTTTGTAGACTAGTTAAATCCATGTCTGCTGTAGTAACACCAATAAACTGCTTGTTTTGATCGTAGAAAGGTGACGCTGCAGTAACCATGGTAACTTTACTAGTATCATCATAGTATGGTAGAGACCAAACTAAGCTCTTATTAGTATTTTTTGCGTTTTTATACCAATCATACTTGAAATAATCATAAGTTTCATTACTATACTCATCTGTATATTCTACATTACCGTTATTTTTATATGCATAGGGTCCATAGTATTTTTGGTTTGCATTATATTTATATGGTTCATACCAGACTCCTGAACCATATGTTTCCTCATTAGTTTTTACGAAGTTCTCTAATAAGGATTTATAAGCGTCTTGGCTTAAAGAGCCCCCTGAAGTCTCGGCTACTTTGGCTAAAGTTTCAGCTACTTTACCATTCTTTAATAGAAGTTTCTGCATATTTTCTACAGACTCATGTAACTTATAGTCCATTTTTTCATCAATTTGAGCATTGATCATGTTTTTAGAATTAGTATATCCAATAAAGGATACTATAAATGTTCCCAGTAAAACTAATGGTAAGATACATGCTAAAATTTTCCCTTGCATATTTCTTAATTTCAACTAAATTACCTCTTTTCAAATGTTATTATATGGATTCTTTAATATTAATGTGGATTGCGTATATTATTTATGCTTTGTACATATAAATAGAGTTCTAAGCATCAGATGGAGTTTTGACTCCACCTGATGCTTAGAAATCGTTATCCAGGGACGTAGCTGCTCTTTACTCCCACTTGGAGAAAAACAGATATCCCAAATCTTTGATTTGGCGATAGTCGCTTTCGCTGTGTGCGTGGGAGTATTAGAGCAGGTAGTCATCGGATAAAAGTGCAATTAGTTTAGTATTATAAAAACCCCTTTCTACCATATCATAAGGAAAATTTTAACTCAATTATATTTGAAAAGAAGTATATATTTTCAAATATGTTGTAACAATTATTCTATATTTGTTAACATTTTTTTAAATTTAGTCATAAAAAATGTTTATTCTATTACTCAACTTTCGCACATATAAAATTTTGACTTAATATAAAAACTTTGCTTCACATTATTTTTTTAAACTGCGAAAGTTAAGTTTTATTAGTTATTGAGGGCTTTCCTAAAATATAGAGGTGATGTTAAATGCATAAAGCTAAATATTTAGAGCAAAATAAAATGTAGACATAAAAGTTTTAAGGAGGGTTTAGATTATGAATTCAACTTTAATGGCTCCAAATGCTCAGTATCAATCATGTATTGATTCTTGTAATAAATGTATGCAATTATGTGAGGAATGTTTCAGAATGTGCCTGTCAGAACCAGATGTAAAGGCAAGAGAACATTGTATAGTTGATTTAGTTGATTGTGCAGAAATTTGTAGAACAGCTGCAACTACCATGGCTAGAAGAGGATATCATGTAAATGATATTTGTAATTTGTGTGCAATAACTTGTGATGAATGTGCATCCGAATGCAGCAAATTCAATGATGAACACTGCAGAATGTGTGCAGATGCATGTCGTCAATGTGCTGATGAGTGCAGAAGAATGAGTACTATGTAAAAATAACTTATTGATTATAGTGACAAAAAAGAAACCTCTTTGTGTTCTCACGAAGAGGTTTCTTTTTTGTAGTGTCTTTATTAAACATTGGAACCTTGTATCTATTAACGAGTATTATATAATATCAAGATAAAAATTTTAACGGAAAGGGCGGAATTCTCACATCTTCTATAAGTGGGAGATGGATAGCCCTTATTATTTTAGGTTCGATACCTAAAATAATAATTTCTTGACGAATACCTATAGATGATGTATTCTGAAATCAGTAGTAAATCTATAAAAGAGGTAAACAAATGAATTTAGATACAAATAATCATTCAGTATTCTTATTAAATTATCATTTAGTATTGGTTATAAAATATAGAAGAAAAGTAATAAATGATGAAGTATCAAATAGGTTAAAGGAAATATTCGAGTATATATGTCCTAAATATGATATTATTTTAGGAGAATGGAATCGTGATAAAGACCATGTACATCTACTATTTAGAGGTTCACCGAATACAGATATATCAAAATTCATAAATGCTTATAAAAGTGCCAGTAGTAGGCTTATAAAAAAAGAATTTCCATTAATAAGAAACCAATTATGGAAAGAGTATTTTTGGAGTAGGAGTTATTGCCTTATAACAACTGGTGGTGCTCCAATAGATATAGTTAGAAAGTATATCGAAAATCAAGGGATGAAATGAGGTGCGGAAATGCTAATGGCCTATAAATTCAGATTATACCCAAATGAAGAACAAAGGATATATCTAGCTAAAACTTTTGGATGTACTAGGTTTGTATAAAAATATTATGTTTTAGGATGGTGTTTAGCGTGAAAAATTTAAAAAATCACAAGGGTATAGGATACTTCCTAGTTACCTTTGGAATAATCAACATATTATATTTTATTAGTTGCTTCATAGCATTTAGTAGGTTTGTGAATTTTTCAGAATTTTTTGTTATATTAGGAATTGTTTGCGTGATCTTAGGAATTTATAAAATAAGGTTTCATGAAAATAATTTTAATAAAGTGGTGAAAAGATTTTTGACAGCTTTAAAAGTTTTTATATTCATAATTGTTATTTCATTTATTTTTGTTGAAGGATGCATTTTTGTAAGTGCTAACGAAAGTCATAATAGAAAGCCTGATTATATTATGATTTTAGGTGGTGGGATCAGCGGAAAAAATATGCTCCTAGTTCAGCTTCAGAGGACTCAAGAAGCACTTAAGTATATAAAACAAAATCCAGGTATAAAAGTTATTGCTTCAGGGGGACAAGGATCTGGAGAAGACATATCAGAAGCAGAAGCTATGAGGATATATCTTGTTCAGCATGGAGTAAAGAATGAAGATATAATAAAGGAGGAAAAATCCAAAAATACTTTGGGAAATATGAAATATACTAGGGAGATTTTGAAGAAAATAGATGGTAGGGAAAATATACAGTTAGCTGTTGTTACAAGTAATTTCCATGTTTTTAGAGCTAAATTTTTGGCTAAAAGATATGGATTTCAAGTTGAAGGTGTTCCTGCACCTGTAAACTATTTGCTGTTGCCTAATTATTGTGTAAGAGAATATTTTGGGGTCGTTAAATCTTTTATTTTTGATAGATAAAAGTTTAGCTTGGTAAAATAATTTGTATATGGAGTATATAAATAGTATAATTATATTTATTATTAGATGCAATCTAATACAGGAGGCGATCTAATGAACGATTTAAAGCAGTGTCCATGCAAAGGCAGCAATTTGGATAAAATGATTCAGCCTGCTATACTTGCAGTTCTTGTAAAAGAAGAATTACACGGTTATAAGATTATCCAGAGAATTGCACAAACAGCCATGTTCAATGGAAATAAACCTGACCCCACAGGAGTATATCGTCATTTAAAAACTATGGAAAGTAATGGACTCATTATATCAAGTTGGGATACAAATAATTCTGGTCCAGCTAAAAGAATTTTTAAAATTACTGAAGATGGCTATCAATGCTTATGTACTTGGATTTCAACATTAGAAGACTATAAAAATACAATTAACACATTTCTTAATGAAGTAAAAAGTGTTATTAGTAACGACAAATCAGCCCAATAGAAATATATTATTTTGTATTATTTATTTTAATGATTGGAGGTATCTATATGACTATAGATAAAATCCTTAATGAGGCTAGAAGTGGTAAATTACTTAATAAAGAAGAGGCAATAGTATGCTGAAGCAGGTGCTAATCCTCGAGATAATATATCCAATACTGAAAAAAGTCGTGGATTATCAGTGAAAAGTATAAAAAAACTATTTGAAGATGCAGAATATGAAATATCAAGTGATTCTTAGGCTCAGATGCGGGACATCCATAGGTTGTGTAAAATAGAGTAACTTTCTATGATTTTATTATAGAAAGCTATTTTATTTTGCAGACTTTTTCTCGTAGACTCTTACTTGGTGAAAATTTTCAAACTGTGGTTTACAATTTAAAATATCCTAGGAATCCTAAAATACGAAAAGAAAGGCTAATATGTTAAAGAAGCAAAATTTTTAATAACCAGTGTAGTATTGTATGGTATATAATTATAAAAATACTTCAGCACAGTGGATTGGATGTGCTGAAGTATTTTTATTTAAACAAATTGACATTGGCATAAAAAATGCTCTAAAAAACTAAATATATATAATTAAATATACAAGATTGTTATTAAATTGAAAAAGTGGCGGGAGAATTAGTAGAAAGGAGTAATTTTATGAGTGTATTTAAGCGGGTAGTTTATCCTTTTACTGCTATTATTGGACAAGAAAAAATGAAGAAAGCTCTCATTTTGAATGCTATTAATACAAATGTAGGTGGGGTTTTGGTTTTTGGTGAAAAAGGTACAGCTAAATCTACTACAGTTAGATCACTGGCAGCATTATTGCCTGAAATAAATGTAGTAAAAGATTGCTTTTATAATTGTAATCCAGAAGATAAAAAACATCTTTGTGATAATTGTAAGGAGCATATAAACGATGGAGAGCTTCTTAAAACAGTGTCGAGAAAAATTCCAATTATAGAATTGCCTATTTCCACTACAGAAGATAGATTAATAGGAAGTTTAGATTTTGAGTATGCTATTAAAAATGGCAAGTGCAAATTTAGTCCTGGAATTTTAGGTGAAGCTAATAATGGAATTATATACATAGATGAAGTAAATTTATTAGATGATCGAATTGTAGATCTACTTTTAGATGCAGCAGCTATGGGAATAAATGTAGTAGAGAGAGAAAATATTAAAGCTTATAGCTGAACTCTGTATGAAAGCTTTTGTTCAGGGATATAGAGCGGATATTTTTATGGAAGAGACAAGCCGTACGATTGCGGCATATTATGGTCACAAAGAAGTAACAGAAGAAGATGTAAAAGAAGCTTCTGAATTAGTATTGTTACATAGGATAAAAAAGCCCTCTCAATCGCAAAAGCAACAAAAAAAGTCAGATAAAAATGATGATCATAGAAAAAATAAAGAAAATCGAGATCTTAAAAAGAATGAAGATAATAATAAAAAAACATCACCTAACAACAAAAGAAATAAAACAAGTTCTAATACAAATAATAAATTTTTTGATGGCAGTGATGTAAATCAAGATGGACAAGAATCCCAATCGTCTAGTGGAAATAAGAAATTTGTTTTTTCTATAGGAAATCCTTTTCAAGTTAAATCCATAGCAAATGAAAGGGATAGAGTTATACGAAAAGGATCAGGCAGGCGTTCTTATACAAAGACATCTTCTAAGATAGGTAGATATATAAAAAGTACAATTACTGACAATAATGATTTAGCAATAGATGCTACATTAAGGGCAGAAGCACCCTATCAAATTTACAGACCTCATAAAGATGCAGTAGTATCTATTGAGTCCTCTGATATAAGATATAAACTTCGTGAAAAACATATAGGCAATTTTATATTATTTGTAGTAGATGCCAGTGGTTCAATGGGTGTACAAAAACGAATGATAGAAACTAAAGGTGCCATTTTATCACTGCTTTTAGATACATATCAAAAAAGGGACAAAATAGGAGTGATTGTTTTTAAAGACGATTCTGCAGAGCTTATTCTGCCGCCTACAAGCAGTGTAGAATTAGCATATAAACTTTTAGAAAAAATGCCAACTGGGGGCAAAACACCATTATCTGCAGGACTCTATAAAGCATATAAATTATCTAAAGTTGAGATTCTAAAAGACCCGGATATTTCACCTATATTAGTAGTTATATCTGATGGAAAAGGAAATGTAAGTATGGGTGAAGACAAGCCACTTAATGAGGTGGAAAAGATTGCAGCTGATATAAAAGAAGATGAGAGAATTACTACTTTAGTCATAGATGTAGAAAAAGAAAATTTAGTAACCTTTGGATTGGCTAAAAAATTATCACAAAATATTGGAGGAAAGTATTTCAAAATTGAGGATATTAAGGCTAATAACTTGATTGAAGTTTTAAAAGAAAATATATGTTAGTTCAAAAATGAAAATAAGAAGGAGAAAATAAAAAATGAAAGATAAAAGAAATGTATACCCTTTTTCTGCAATTGTAGGTCAGGATGAAATGAAAAAGGGGTTGATTTTAAATGCCATTAATCCCAAATTATCCGGAATATTAATTCGTGGAGAAAAGGGCACTGCAAAATCTACAGCAGTGAGGGCATTGGCAGATGTTCTTCCTGAAATTAATGTAGTTAAAGACTGCCCTTTTAGTTGCGATCCTGATGACATTGCGAATATGTGTCCCAAATGCAGGGAATGTTTAAAAAAAGGTGAGGTATTACCCGTAGTAAAGAGAAAAATGAGAGTTGTGGATTTACCTATATCTGCTACGGAAGATAAAGTAGTAGGTACTTTAGATATTGAAAAAGCTATTAAAAAAGGGGAAAAACATTTTGAACCGGTTATATGTAATGCTAGTGATTCAATACTTTGGTCACTTTCAAATGTGGATATGAAAATAGTAGCTAAATGTCAGACTTACATAGTTTATGGTGGAACGGAAAATTTTATTAGAATGATTTATTATGTATGTTCTAAAGTGTTAGGCTTGAATTTTCAATACTTCTTCTTGATGAACCTACAAGTAGTCTTGATATAAAGCATCAGTTTGAGGTGTTAAACATAATAAAGGATATAAGCAGAAAACGTAAAACTTCGGTAATAATGGTAATACATGATTTGAATATGGCTTCTAGATTTTCAGATAAGCTGCTTTTTTTAAAAAATGGCAAAGTATTTTCATCTGGTAAACCGGATGCCATCCTTACAAAAGATAATATAAAAAGTGTATATAAGATTGAAGTTTCTATAGTCAATATAAATGATCATCCATGTTTTGTACCTACTAAAGTGGCTGATGAGAAAATAGAAAGTAGAAATGAGCTCATAATATAACAGTATCAATCAAGAGATTCTTAGGTTCAGGTGGAGTTTGCTTATAAGGAATACCTTTTCTCCATCTGAACCTTAGAAGAACTTATCCAGGCGTGTAGCAGTGCTTATCCCCCGCTTTGAAGAAGATGGGGGGTGTTAGCAATGGTAGCGATCGGATAAATTAATTGTAATTTTACCAGGGAGGAAAAAATAAAATGAAAAAATTTAGTACACTATTTTTAACATTAATACTTACCTTAATGTTTGCACTGAGCGGATGTGGACAAACATCTTCAAATTCAGGGACTGGTTCAAATTCCAGTTCATCTCAAAAACCTAAAACAATAACTGTAAAAGATTCAAAAGGGGGATCAGTGATGGTACCTTTTGAACCAAAAAGAGTAGTTGTAATGAATAATGCTGTAGCAGAGATAATTTATGTATTAGGTGGAAAAGATAAGATTGTTGGGGTATCAAACGATTTGAAATTTCCAGAAGATTTAGCTAAAAAACCCAAGGTAGGTAAGGCTTTTACTCCAGATATAGAAAAAGTTATGGAGATGAAATGTTAACTATTGCTGGTATAAATAATATCGCTAAAGATCAGTCTATTGCATATCCTAAAGTAAGTAATGAGTGGATACTGGAAAAAAGCCCTCAATATATAATAAAAGTGCCTAGTACTAAATTACCATTTGGTTATAAAATTAATGATTTAAAAGCTATGGATCAATTTTACAATAAATTTATAAGTAGAACCGGATGGGAAAAAATTGATGCAGTTAAAAATAAAAAGGTATATATGATGTCAGATGAAATTGGCACATCAGCTCGAAGTGTTGTAGGAATATGTTATCTTGCAAAATTGTGCTATCCAAATTTATTTAAAGATTTAAATCCTGAAAATGTACATAAAGAAATGTTAAAACAGTTTTATAATATAGATTATAATGGAAATTGGGTATATCCTAAAGAATAGAAGAATTAAAAGATATATAATTAAAAATACTTCAGCACAGTGGATTAGATGTGCTGAAGTATTTTTAATTAGAAATAACATTTAAGGTTTTAAGTGTTTAAGGGTTATTAAAATGTTTTTTCAAACATATATTCACTATATTAATTTAAGCATTTTTTGTACCAATTGAGTATGGTTGAAATATTAACATATTATTTTAGTCTATTATCATAATGATAAAAACATGGTATCATTATGATAATAGATTGCTATTTTTATCATGATGATACCATTATATTTAATTTGTTATCAAAATGCGATTTATGTAAATAAATTCAATATTTACACGGATTTTTACTATTATTTTCATAAAAGCAGGTCATGTAGTTTTATCGAAAAGTGCTCCAATTACAATAAAAAAGTTAGCAAATCTTTTTTAAAATTCAATTATATTCTGGAATATTCATATGACAAACTTTTACTGTAAATATGGATTTATATGGTAATTTAACAATTAAGTGAACTTATTGCAAAAGTTGGCATAAAAATTGCTTTATTTAAATAATATTATAGCTCAACTTTCTCAGTTTAAAAAAATTGCGAAGCAATTTATTTAGTTGAGAATTGAGAGTGGAAAGTGGAGAGTTAACGTGGATTTTTTTCCGTTACACTACAAAAAACCTTTAATTAAATTTTTGAAAGTTCGTTTCGCTAAGGCGCAACATTATTGATTCATATAAATTTAAAGATTTTTTGCGATAGCTAAAAATCAACCTTCACTCTCAACTCTCAATTTTCAACTCTCAACTCAAAAATTTATATGTGTGAAAGTTGAGTATTATAACTATTAATGGGGGTTTTAAAATGACAAAGAATAAAGATGTAGTACAATTAGTAAGAGCTGCAGTACTTGTAGCAATAGCATTGATATTACCATATTTTTTTCATGGTATAAATAATGCAGGAAGCATTTTTCTGCCAATGCACATTCCAATCCTAATTGCAGGCTTTTTGCTTGAACCTAAATATTCAGTTATGGTAGGAATAGTATCTCCAGTGTTGAGTTCACTGTTTACAGGTATGCCGCCTATACCATACTTATATGTGATGATATTGGAATTAGCTGCATATGCATTTTTAATATCTGTTTTATATAATAAATTTAAATTTAAAATATATACATCCTTAATTTTAGGGATGATAGGCGGTAGAATAGTAAGCATGATTGGAACTTTTTTAATACTTCATATTATTATGACTAGGCCCTTCAATTTTATATCTGTAGTTTCAGGACTATTTATTACGGGAATTCCGGGAATAATAATACAGCTTATATTTATACCAATTATAGTGAATATACTTGAAAAAAATGTTGGTAAGGTGGGAATGAAAAATGCAAGATAAAGAATTTTTTAATGAAGTAGCTGAAAAATGGGATACGATGTGCTGCCATCCAAGGGAAAAGGTGGATCATGTAATTGAAAGCATAGGCCTTACTGAAGGAGAAAAAGTGTTGGATATAGGAAGCGGAACAGGAATAGCCATACCTTATCTGGAGAAAAAAGTAGGAAAAAATGGCAGCATAACTGCACTTGATATTGCAGGAAATATGATACAAATTTCTAAAAGAAAGAATAAGTACCTCAATTTAAATTTCAAGGTAGCTGATTTTTTCGAATATGAGAGCAGCAAAAACTATGATTGTATAGTGGCTTATTCCTGCTATCCTCACTTTAAAAATAAGGAAAAGTTTTTTGAAAAAGCTCATAGATTGTTAAAAACAGGAGGAAAGCTTGTCATAGCTCATATAGAAAGTAAAGACGTAATAAATTTACGCCATAGTAAAATAGAAGACAAGTTAGATTCCAATGCACTTGTAGATGTAGGCAAATTAGCTGAGTTTGCAGAAAGAAGAGGATTTATTTCTAGTTATATGCAAGATGATAGTGAATTTTACATATATGTGGGTAAGAAATTTAATTTTGTGTTAAATAGTTGATAAAAATACTTCAGCACAGTGGATTAGATGTACTGAAGTATTTTTAATTAGAAATAGTGTTTAAGGGTTTTAGTTTTAGGGCTATTAAAATGTTTTTCAAACATATATTCATTGTTTTATTAAAGCATTTTTTATGCCAATTAATTATTACTGATATATCAATAAGTTATTTTAAAACAGTATCATTATGATAAAATATTAGTATCAATATAATAATAACAAGATTTTTATATCATAATAATACCATTTTCTTTAACTTATTCTCAAAATTTTAAATACTGGAAGGGGAGTTTATAAATTGGAAGACACAGACTTTTTAGAAGATGTAGATAACATGTGCAGAATTGATATGGACAGTATACTAGAATACGATATATCATCTTTTATACTTCAGGCTATATTTGACTGCTGCTATGATGGTCTCATAATTACGGATGAAAATCTTTTAATAAAAAAAGTGAATATAACGACCGTTAAGATATTGGGAGTGAAAGAAGAAATATTATATACAACTTATTTAAATGATATACTAAAGGATGATTTATTGAAAACTGTAGTACTTACTGGTGAAAGTAAACACGCCCAGGATTGCAATTTTTATATAAATAGTAATAAGATAAGATGTGTTATAAATTTGGTTCCTGTAAAATTGAGAGGAAGAATTATAGGATTAGTACTTGCACTTAGAGATACTAAAGATCTACATAAAATGGTAAATAATGTAGTTGGATATAAAGCTTCTTTTACTTTTGATGATGTTATTACTAAAAATGAAAGAGAACAAACTGTTATAAAACTGGCTAAAAAAGTGGCAAAAACAAACTGCAATATACTTATAGAAGGTGAAAGCGGTACGGGAAAAGAAGTATTTGCTCAATCTATTCACAATTACAGTAATAGAAGCAGAGGACCTTTTGTAGCTGTAAACTGTGCTGCAATTCCCCGAGAATTAGTGGAAAGTGAACTATTTGGATATGAAAAGGGTGCCTTTACAGGTGCATCAAAAGGAGGGAATCCGGGGAAATTTGAATTAGCAGATGGAGGTACAATATTTTTAGATGAAATAGGAGAACTTCCCCTGGATATTCAGTCCAAGCTTTTGAGAGTACTGGATAATCTTAAAATAGTTAGAGTAGGTGGTAATTATGAAAAGTCTATTGATGTAAGGGTGATTGCAGCAACGAATAGAATGCTTAAAGATGAAGTGAAAAACAAAAATTTTAGAGGAGATCTTTATTACAGGCTTAATGTTATGAATATTCATCTTATTCCTTTAAGAGATAGAAAGGAAGATATAGAACTTTTAGCACAGCATTTTGTAAGCCAGCTTAATGCTAAAAATCCGTGTGATCCCAAGTATATAGATCCATCCTATATAGAAAAGTTGAAGATGTGCAATTTTGAGGGAAATACAAGAGAACTTAGAAATGTGGTGGAAAGGTCGTATTATCTCTGTGAGGACACTATGATAACTTCAAAGTATCTTATGGGTAAGAACGTGAAGGTTGAAGTGCCAATAAATAATGATTCTCCAAAACCAATATTGCCTTTAGAAGTAGTAGAAGAGCAGTGTATACGAAATGCACTTCGGTATTGTAAGGGAAATGCTATGAAGGCATCTAAATTATTGCAAATAGGTAAGGCTACTATATATAGAAAAATAAGTAAATATGGCATAGATTTGAATTCGTACAGCAGTAAATCTGAAAAGTAAAATTAAATACTCAACTTTTGCAGTTTAAAAAAATTGCGAAGCAACTTTTCAGAGGACAATTGACAGAGGACAGAGGACAATGAAGGTGAGTTTTCTTCCTTACGTCAGAAAACTAATTTATTTTTAAGCGATGTTTTGCTTTAGCAAAACATCGCTTAAGCAGGTTTTAAAATCTATGATTTTCAGATAATTACTTACTAAAAGAGTACCCATGAAAAACAAAAGAACATAAGTTCCTTTTAAATTGAAGATTTTTCGCAGCATAGTGGAGAAAAATCATCCTTCATTGTCAATTGTCCTCTGTCCTCTCAAAAATTTATATGTACTAAAGTTGAGTTAAATATAACTTAAGTATACTTTATCAGAATGAAACTATAATATCATTATGGGACAAAATTATCTCATAATGATATTATAGTTTATTTTTTGGGGGTTGCTTTTTAGAAATGTTTCTTGGCATAAGTATAGATTTTGTCTAGAAAACTGTATTATTTGATAATATTTTAACCAATATTAAAAATATTACTTCGTAGTGTCAATTTGGCATAAATATTGCTAGTTATTAATGTGACAAATTAACCAATATTACTATAATTTAGGGGGGATAAGGTTGAAAAAATACTTAGGAATAGTAGTTTGTTTTATAATGCTTATAACTACAGTCTTTACAGGTTGTGGAAATTCAACAGCTACTTCAAATCAATCTAACGAAGAAAAAGGCAAAACACTTGTTTATGGAGCTGAATTTGAAGATGAAAAAATAAATTCAGTATTAACAGCATCACATGCGTTTGCTACAGATTTAGTTTTTAGGGGACTTATGAAATTTGATGAAAATAATGTCCCAAAACCTGAAATTGCTAAATCTTATACAATATCTAAGGATAAGTTAACTTATGATTTTATACTTAAAAAGGGAATTAAATTTCAAGATGGAACAGAAATTAAGGCAGATGATGTGGTATTTACTATAAAAACCATATTAAATGACAAAGTAAATTCAGAATTGAAGCCTGAATTTGAAGATGTAAAAGATATTCAGAAAGTTAATGATTATGAAGTTAAGATAACTCTTTCAAAAGTTTTTCCAGCATTTTTGGATAAAATGACAGTAGGATTGGTTCCAAAGCATTGTTTGGAAGGAAAAGATGTAAATACTGCAGATTTTAATGTAAAACCTATAGGAGCAGGTCCTTTTAAAGTCGAGAAATGGAACAAAGGAAGCAACTTGATTTTAACAAAATCTAAATATTATTATGGAAAAACTGGAAATATAGATAAGATAATATTTAAGTTTTTACCTGATGCTAATGTAAGAGCTATGCAGCTTCAAACAGGAGAAGTTAATATAGCTCCAGTTGCACCTTCTGAAGTTGCAAAACTTGAGAAAAACAGTAAAGTAACAATTTGTAAAGCACCTACAGCAGATTATAGAGGAATAATGTTTAATTTTAGGACAAAACCTATGTTTAAGGATGTTAATGTTAGAAAGGCACTTAATTATGCTACAGATAAACAAGGCATAGTAAAAGGGATACTCCTAGGATATGGTGAAGCAGCTTATTCACCACTTCAATTAAATAAATACAACAATCCTAATGTAGAAAAGTATGAGTATAATTTGGATAAAGCAAATGAGCTTTTAGAGCAGTCAGGATGGAAAAAAGGAGCAGATGGAATAAGAGAAAAAGATGGACAGAAACTTCAATTTACTTTATTTGCCAGAAACAATGATGAAGTTAGGGTTAAAATTGCAGAATATGTATCTTCACAAGCTAAAAAAGCTGGATTTGATATAAAAGTTGATGCAAGAGACCCTAAAGCTGAAAAAATAAAAGATACAGAAGCTTTTGTACTAGGATGGGGAAGTCCTTTTGATGCAGATGATCATACGTATAAAATATTTAGATCAGATCAATTTGAAAAGGGAAGCGGATTTAATTTTGGAGACTATTCAAATCCTCAAGTAGATGATTTACTTGAAAAGGCAAGAACTACTTCTGATGATAATCAGAGAAAAGAATATTATGATGAGTTTCAAAAGGTAGTAGCAGAAGATCCAGCATTTAGTATGGATGCGTATTTAACTGCACTTTATGGCATTGACAAAAATATATCTGGATATACACCTAAAAGAGTTTTAGGACATCATGGAGAAGGATTTTTGTGGAATGTTGAGGAGTGGAATATGAAATGATATCTAGGTTTGTAGTTAGAAGGATAATTCAGGGGTTTTTGGTTATATTCTGCCTTAGTATAATAAGCTTTGCTATTATAAATGTTGCACCGGGAGACCCGGCAACAGCTTTGTATGGTGATTTGGCTGATAGGTTGACTACAGAAGAGAGAAATAGGATAAATGAAAACTATGGAGCAGATAAACCTCTAACTGAAAGATATATTAAATGGGTTAAGGGGGTAGCCAGGGGAAACCTTGGTGTATCCTATGTTGAAGGAAGAGAAGTAACTACAATATTAAAAGAGAAAATACCAAATACACTTAAATTAGTTTCGTGGACCATAAGTCTTATACTTGTATGTTCCCTTTTGCTAGGGTTAAAGGCAGGATTTAATGAAAATTCCTTTTGGGACAAATTTGTAAGCGGTATGAGTGTGTTTTTTTACTCCATACCTTCTTTCTGGCTTGCTCTTATATTTATAATTTTGTTTTCCGTATGTTTGGGATGGTTGCCCTCTGCAGGAAATAAAAATATAAGTGGTAGTGGAGGAATATTTTCTAATTTAAAGTATTATATTATGCCTGTATCAGTGCTTGTAATTGCACATGCAGGAGCTTATGCCAGGTTTATACAAGAAAAAGTTAAAGAAGAAGTAAACAGCCATTATGTAATAGCAGCTAAAGCAAATGGAATGGATGACAGAAAAATAATGAAGGGCATCGTAAAAAATGCATTGGTACCATTTATAAATTATTTGGGAATAACTATACCAAGTTTCTTTGGCGGATCTGTTGTAATAGAAACTGTGTTTTCCTGGCCTGGACTTGGAATGTTGAATGTTAAAGCAGCTAATTCAAAGGATTACCCGCTTCTTATGGGTGCTATATTTATGACAGGTATACTTGTAGTTATATCCATAATGATTACAGATATACTACAGCTAGTTGTAAATCCTTCCCTCAGGAAGCAGGTGTAATATATGAAGAAAAATAAAAGGTATCTAATATGGGTTATCCTCCTCTGCATCATAGTATTATCCTCCGTATTTGCTCCATTTATATCAAAGTACAATCCTGTAGAAGTGAAACTTGGCAATGTACTGCAAAGACCGGGAGCTGGTCATATAATGGGAACGGATGCCATGGGAAGAGATGTGTTCTCAAGGGTACTTTATGGTGGAAGAGTATCGCTCAGTGTAGGTTTTATATCAGTAATTATATCCACTATTATAGGAATTATATATGGAGGAATAAGTGGATATTCAGGTGGTAAAATTGATAATTTTATGATGAGAATTTTAGATATATTTTTAGCTGTACCAACTCTTATTATCATGCTGGCATTACAGACAATAATAAGGGGAGGAATCGTGAGTATTATACTTGTAATTGGATGTACTGCATGGATTCCCACTGCTAGAATAGTGAGATCACAATTTATAGAACTCAGAGATAAAAACTTTGTAAAGTCTGCCGTAGTAATGTCTACACCACTTTGGAAAATAATCATAAAACATATGCTTTTAAACAGCATGCCTGCAATTATAGTAATAGCAACTTTAACTTGTGCACAGTCCATATTTATGGAAGTTTCAATGAGCTTCCTTGGGATAGGAGTACCTCCAGGAACTCCATCCTGGGGAAATATGTTAAACAATGCTCAAAATGACATAATGACAGGAGCCTGGTGGGTAGCTGTATTCCCGGGCATTACTATAGTTATTTCAATGCTTTGTATAAATTTTATCGGTGAACATTTAAAAAAGAAAGTTACCTATGTATAGAGGGGGATATAGGAACGTAGAACAATGAAATGTGAAATAGTCTAACTTCATCAGCTAATTAGCTAATGAACTTTGGAGGTATCAAATGGATAATATTTTAGAAGTTAAGAATTTGAAAGTTGCATTTAAAACTAAAAATAGTATAAAAGAAGTTATAAAAGGAATTGACTTTCAAGTAAAAAAGGGTAAAGTGACTTGTATTGTAGGTGAAAGCGGAAGCGGTAAAACCATGACAGTAATGTCAATTATAAACGTATTACCTAAAAATGCCTTTATAGAAGACGGCAGTATAATATTTAACAATGGAAATATATCCAAATTAAATAATAGTGAAATGAAAAAAATAAGGGGAAAAAAGATTTTTTCAATATTTCAAAATCCGATAAATTGTTTTAACCAATCCATAACTATGGGAAATCAATTATATGATTTAATATCAAGTAACATGGATATTACGAGAGAAAAATTCAATGACAAGATTTGTACTATAATTGAAAGCTTAAATTTAAAAAATCCAAAGGTTATATTAAATCAGTATCCCTTTCAGTTAAGTGGGGGTATGCTGCAAAGAGTGATGATAGCTGCAGCTATTTTTATGGAGCCGGATATTATAATAGCAGATGAACCTACAACAGCTCTTGATGTTACTACTCAAAAGGAAATATTAAAACAGTTTAAATTAATTCAGAAAAAATTCAATACTACTATACTCATTATTACACATGATTTTGGAGTTGTGGCAGAAATTGCAGATTATGTATTTGTAATGCAAAAAGGTGATTTGGTTGAAAAAGGAAATGTGTTTGAAATATTTAATAATCCTAAGCATAAATATACAATATCCCTTATAAAGGCAACCTTTGATAGAAAGGAATCAGAAGTATGTTAGTAGAGGCAAGAAATCTATCTAAGATATATAAAACCAAGTTATCCCTTGTAAAAAGTAAAAATGAAACCATAAAGGCTGTAAATGATGTTTCTTTTTCAATAGATTCTAATCAAATTGTAGGACTTGTGGGAGAAAGTGGATGCGGCAAGAGTACACTTTCCAGACTTCTTATAAGACTTGAAAAGCCTACAGAAGGTGTTATTAAGTTCAATGGAGAGGATATATGGAAGTACAATAGGCGCAGCTTAAAGGAGTTTAGAAGAAAAAGCCAGATAATATTTCAAGATACTCTTACTTCTTTAAATCCCAACATGAAAATTTTAGATTCCCTTATGGAACCTTTAGATAATCATTTTAATATATCACGGGGGGAAAAGTTAATTAAAATAAATGATATAATTTCTTTCGTAAATTTGGAAGAGGAATTGTTATCTAAATATCCTGGAGCTTTAAGTGGAGGGGAGAGGCAGAGAATTAACATATGCAGGGCACTTCTTTTAAATCCTCAGTTTCTAATATGTGATGAGATAATATCCAGTTTAGATGTATGTACTCAAGCTTGCATACTCAATTTAATAAAAAAGCTGAATGATTTGCAAGGCACTGGAATACTTTTTATTTCCCATGATATAAGTGCAGTAAAATATATATGCAGCAAAATTCTTGTCATGTACAGGGGAAGTATAGTTGAAGTGATAGACAATACAAATGAAAATTACAAAATAAAACATCCTTATACCAAAAGCTTATTGAATTCAGTTCCTATAGATAATCCAAACAAGAGAAGTATAATTTAGGTTACAAGTAAGTGCTGGAATAGTTTCATAATGATAAAAAGTCTCAAAGCGATACAAAATAGTATCACTTTGAGATTTTTTCAGCTTAAATTACGAAAAATAGGGCTAATATGTTTGGTATAAAATTTGCTATATAATTAGATATATACATAAAAATAAAAAATTTTCTGCAAAAGGAGGAGGCTTAATGGAAAAAATTGAAAATTATTGGAACAATCGGGCAAATACATATAGTGAAATGATAAGTGAAGATATAAACAGTTTTAAAAGAGAAGCCTGGAGTAAAATAATTAAAAATAAGGCGGGAGATAATGTAAAAGTATTAGACATAGGTACAGGACCTGGTTTTTTTGCAATAATCATGTCACAAATGGAATATGACGTAACTGCTGTGGATTGTTCCACAAGTATGCTTGAGGAAGCTAAATCCAATGCACAGTTGGCAGGAGTAAAAGTTAAATTTATGAAAGGCGATGTGGAAAATTTAGATTTGCCTGTAGAAAGTTTTGATTTAATAGTGAATAGAAATGTTACATGGACTTTAAAGGAACCTGCAAAGGCTTACAAAAGTTGGTTTAGTCTTTTAAAAAAAAGCGGGAAATTACTTATCTTTGATGCAAATTGGTATTTAAGGCTGGCAAAACCTGAACTTGAAGAAGAATATACAGAGGATATAAAATTGGCTATTGATATTGGCTATGATTGTAAAATCAATGAAAAACAGAGATCAAAGTGTAAGGATATTGCAAGAAACCTTCCACTGACGTATGAACTGCGTCCTGAATGGGATAAAAGGGTATTGGCTCAATGTGGATTTAAAAAAGTAATTATTGAAGAGAATATTTCAGATGGAATATATACAGAAGAAGAGAAAGTAGCTTATAGAACAACACCTATGTTTAGTATATGTGCTTGTAAGCATTAGTAAACAAAAGACTGAAAGGGGGTGAATACATTTATGATTTTTAATGGTGAACATGAATATAAATACCATCATATTGAGAATCACAGCGGTGATAAATGTGAACACAGCCATGATCATGCTGCTGCAGGGGAAACATTAAAAGATTCTGATTCAGATAAAGAAGAAAAAACTTTAAAGATATTGTTGGATCATTGGGTTGCACATAACAGATCCCATGAAGAGGAATTTAAAAACTGGGCTGAAAAGTCAAAAGCAATGGACAAAGAAAAAACAGCTGAATTTATACAAAAAGCTGTGGAATTTATGGAAAAGTCTAATGAAATGCTCATAGAGGCTAAGAAAAGTATGTAATGTTACAATGACCTGCAAATAATTATTTTGTAGGCCATTGCTGTGCAATATTTTAAATTACTCTATAAGTACTTTTACAATTTTCAAGAAAGGGTGAAAAAAATAATTTGCGAAAATACATAATGAAAAGGTTATTACATTTAGTACCTGTTTTATTTGGAATTACTTTTTTAACATTTGCACTTACATATTTTTCCCCAGGTGATCCAGCACTCTTAATGCTTAGTGCAACAGGTACAACCCCCTCTCCAGAACTTGTGCAAAAAGTTAGAGAAGAATTAGGACTAAATAACCCTTTTTTATTTCAATACTTACATTGGTTAGGTGGTGTATTTAGAGGAAATTTTGGTACTTCCTATAAATATAGCAAGCCTGTGTTAGATTTAATATTAGCAACTTTGCCAGCTACTTTTAAGCTTGCAGGTGCATCGCTTGTTATGATGATGTTTATAGCACTGCCTTTGGGTATTATATCAGCACTGCATAGAAACAAGGTATTAGATTATGTAATTAGAATTATATCTTTTTTTGGAATATCTATGCCAGGATTTTGGGTTGGATTATTACTTATGTATATATTTTCAATTAAATTTAAACTTTTACCGGTTGTGGGTGACACAGGATGGGAAAGTATTATATTACCTGCGGTTACTTTGACAATTGCAATGGCATCAAAATATACAAGACAGCTTAGGGCGGCCATACTGGAAGAAATATCTCAAGATTACGTAATTGGAGCTAAAGCTAGAGGAGTTAAAGATAGAGCAATACTATTTGGACACGTTTTAAAGAGTTCATTATTGTCAATTGTAACTTTACTAGGTTTATCTCTAGGATCTTTACTTGGAGGAACAGCTATAGTTGAGACTATTTTTTCCTGGCCTGGGGTTGGAAAATTAGCTGTAGAATCTATATTTAGCAGAGATTATCCAGTGATACAAGGATATGTTGTATGGATGACAGTTATATATGTATTAATTAATATGATTGTAGACATTTCATATTATTTTCTAGATCCAAGGATCCGTTTGGAAAAGAGGGCTTAACATGGAAAACTTTATAGTGTCTATAAAAAAAAATAAATTATTTATATTTCTATGCATATTAGCGGCAATTTTAATTTCAATAAGTTTATCTGCGAACTACATAGCTCCTCATGATCCTTTAAAAACAAGTATGGCCAATTCACTTCAAGGTAGAAGCAGTGAATTTCCATTAGGTACAGACAACCTTGGAAGATGTATACTTTCAAGATTGTTATATGGAGCATCCACTTCTCTAAAAATGACTTTTTGTCTAGTTATAATAGTATTTATAGTTGGAACATCATTGGGAACAATAGCAGCATATTTTGGGGGTATTGTTGACACAATTATAATGAGATTTTCTGATGTTTTTCTTGCTTTTCCAGGTATTATTTTTGCTATAGCTATTGCAGGAGTGCTTGGACCTAGTTCGATGAATGTTGTTATAGCTTTAGCTGTAGTGAATTGGGTTAAATATGCAAGAGTAAGTCGAAGCTTAGTAATGTCTGTAAGAAAAAAAGACTATATTAAAGGAGCTAAAATGGGAGGTGCTAAAGAATATCAAATAATTTTAAAATATATAGTACCTAATATAATACCATCGCTTATTGTAATAGCTACTATGGACATAGGAACTATGATGCTTGAAATATCATCTCTTTCATTTTTAGGCCTTGGGGCTCAGCCGCCAACTCCTGAATGGGGATATATGCTTAACGAAGGCAGAAATTACATGCAGACTTCACCAGGACTTATGGTATATCCAGGTGCTGCAATATTTATAACTGTAATGATATTTAATTTACTGGGAGACAGTATAAGGGATATATTAGATCCTAATCAATGAATATTAAAAGGAGAGTAGACAAATGAAATTTAAATTAAAAAGAAAATTAGCATTAATATTTACGTCAGTGTTATTATGTACAAGTTTTTCAGCCTGTACAGGTGGAAATTCTGCTGATAAAGGCAGCAGTGACAAGCAAAAAAGCATTACATTCGGGACAAATCAGTTTCCAACTAATTTGGACCCGGCTTCTGAATGGAACGGTTGGTTTGTTTCTATGTTTGGCGCAGGAGAGACTTTAGTAAAGCTCAATAAGAATATGCAAATAGAGTCCTTACTTTCTGACTCCTGGAAAAGAGTAGATGACTTAACCTGGAAATTTCACATTAGAAAAGGAGTTAAATTTGATAATGGCAAAGCAGTTACTGCTCAAGCTGTAAAAGCATCCCTTGAAAGAACATTGAAAATGAATCCAAGAACAAGAGAAATATTACTTATTGATTCTATGACTGCAGATGGACAAGATATAACTATAAAAACTAAAAGTTCAAGTGAAGCATTTTTATCAAATATGGCAGATTCTTCAGCAATAATAGTAGATTCAAGTGCTCCAGCAGATACCTTTGCTAAAGCTCCAGTGTGTACAGGCCCTTTTAAGGTTAAATCATATACTCCAAATTCAAATGTAGTAGTAGAAAAAAATAAAGATTATTGGGGAGATAAAGCTAAGGTAGATAAAGCAACTTTTAAGTATATTAAAGATGATAATACTCGTGCTATGGCGCTTCAATCAGGAGAAATCGACGTAGCACAAAACGTTTCAAGTAATAATATGCCATTGTTCAAAGATAAATCTAAGTATAATATAGATAAAATAACTAGTTTAAGAATAATAATGTCTTATGAAAATTTAAATAATGAGTTTTTAAAAGATCCAGCAGTACGTAAAGCTATTTCTTTAGCAGTTGATAAAGATACTTATGCTAAAACACTTCTTAAAAATAGTGCTGTGCCTGCAGTTGGACCTTTCCCGGAGTCACTGCCTTATGGAAATAAGAACCTTATAGGATACAAGTATGATAAAGCAGCAGCAGCCAAGCTTTTAAGCGATGCAGGATATAAAGATACAGATGGGGATGGCATACTAGAGAAAAATGGTAAGAAAGTAGAACTAAATTTAGCGTTTTACACAACTCGTTCAGAGCTTCCTATAATTGCACAAGCAATACAGGCAAACCTTAAAGAAATTGGTATAGGCACTAAACTGCAATCTTATGAGGATGTTTCCCAGGTATTAAAAAGTGGAAACTTTGATTTGTGCTTGTACAGTGTAAATACTGCAACTTCAGGGGATCCACAGTCATTTTTAGAAGTATATTTTAAAACTGATGGAACTGCAAACTATGGAAAATATAGTAATTCCAAGGTAGATTCTCTTATTGATAAGCTTAAAACTGAAAAAGATACTAAAGAAAGAAGTAATATTGCTATACAAGTACAGCAGAAATTGCTAGAAGATAACTCTAATTTATTCCTTGTTACTCCAATGCTTAATTTAGTTAGTAAAAATACTGTTAGTGGAGTGACAATGTATCCTGTTGATTATTATTTATTAAATAATAAGGTAAGTATAAAATGATGAGCGAAAAGATTTTAAGTATAAATAATTTATCAATAAAATACGGTATGCAAGAACCTGTTGTAAAAAATATAAGCATGTCGATTGCAAGTAGGGAGATAGTAGGAATAGTTGGTGAAAGCGGTAGTGGAAAATCAACACTTATACGTGCCGTACTAGGTATCTTGCCTAAAGGAGCTGCTATTTCTTCAGGAAATATAATTTATAATGATAAAGATATTCTTAAGTATTCTAAGAAAGAATGGCAGGAAATACGTGGTAATAGAATGGCTATTGTTTTTCAGGATGCAGGAGGGTCATTAACTCCTATTAAAAAGGTTGGTAATCAATTCATTGAAAGTATAAGAAGTCATTTTAACATTTCAAAAGCTGATGCATATGACAAAGCAGTTAATATGCTTGGGAAAATGAGACTTCCTGATACAAAGCGTATAATGAATTCTTATCCTTTTGAACTTAGTGGAGGTATGAAGCAAAGAGTAGGTATAGCCATAGCCATGACTATGGAACCAGAAATATTATTAGCAGATGAGCCGACCAGTGCACTTGATGTAACGGTACAAGCACAGGTGGTCAGGCAGATGATGGAGCTTAGAGACAATTTCAATACAAGCATAATAATAGTTACACATAATATGGGAGTAGCATCTTATATGTGCGATAAAATAGGAGTAATGCAAAGTGGTGAATTGGTTGAGTGGGGAAACAAGGATGAGGTGATAAACAATCCAAAGTGCCAATATACTGTAAAACTTTTATCAGCAATACCTGAATTGGAGGAATGTAATCTTGCTTCAAGAGAAAGAACCAGTATTGACAATAAAAAATGTTGTAAAGCAATTTGATTTGCAAGATGGAAAAAAGTTAACTGCAGTTGATAATGTAAGTTTAGAACTATATTCAGGAGAGTGTTTGGGGATAGTTGGAGAAAGTGGCTGTGGTAAAAGTACTTTAGCAAATGTAATTACCAATTTGGAAACTTTGACTTCAGGAGAGATTATTTATAATAAGAGAGATATTTCAAAGTTGAAGGGGGAGGAACTTAGACAAAATCGAAGAAAACTCCAGATGATATTTCAAGATCCTTCTGAATCCTTCAATCCCCGTATGAGGATTGGACAAATTATAAGTGAGCCACTTTTAAATTTTAAACTTATGAATAAAGCTGATGCTGAATTGAATACAAAAAAACTCCTTCAAATGGTGGGGATAAGTGATGAACTTATGAACAGATATCCCCATCAGTTAAGTGGAGGACAAAAGCAAAGAGTTGCAATAGCAAGAGCCCTATCTTTGTCACCCGAAATTATAATATGTGATGAAGCTACTTCTGCTTTAGATGTTTCAGTGCAGGAACAGGTGCTTAAGCTTCTTATAAATTTGAAAAAAGAAAAGGGACTATCATACATTTGTATATGTCATGACTTAGCAGTGGTTAGAAATATCAGTGATAGAATTATTGTAATGTATCTTGGACGTATTGTTGAAGTAATTGACAGTGATAGACTTACTACTGCTGCAGTTCATCCATATACAAAGGCACTTTTAGCATCAGTATTTTCTGTTAAAAAAAGAGAAAATACTGAAATAGAAATAATAAAAGGTGAGCCGCCAAGTCCTTCTGATATACAGCTAGGCTGCAGTTTTAATTCTAGATGTACAAAATGCAAAGATATATGCTTTAAGGAAAAACCTGAATTAAAAGAAATAGAAAAAGGCCATTTAGTAGCCTGTCATTTATCCGATGAATGGAAACAGTTATAATGAATAATTTGAAGAAGAGTATTAATTTAACAGAAGGCGTTATATGGAAACAGATACTACTTTTTGCGCTGCCGCTTTTGGGATCCAGCTTGATTCAGCAATTATATAATACAGTGGATTTGATTTTTGTTGGGAATTATCTTGGCAAAGAAGCTGCAGCAGCAGTTGGTGCTAGTGCCTTGATTGTTACCTGTTTAGTAGGATTTTTTACGGGAATGTCAGTAGGAGCAAGTGTTGTTATTGCTAATATTGTTGGATCAGGGAAAAAAGGAAAGGTAAAAGATGCAATACATACGGCAATAGGACTGAGTTTTATTGGGGGAATAGTACTTTTCATTATTGGATATATAGGTGCACCATATTTTTTAAAGTGGATGAATGTTCCAGGGGAAATACTGGAATCGGCTGTTTCCTATATAAGAATCTATTTTTTAAGCCTCATTTCCATTATTACCTATAATATGGGCTCCGGTATTATACGTGCCATGGGTAATTCCAAAACACCAATGTATATACAACTTTTTGGTGGGATTGTTCATGTATTAATGGATGCATTGTTTATAGCTATTTTTGAAAATGGCGTTAATGGGGTTGCGTGGGCAACTCTTTTATCGCAGACGGTAACTGCTGTGTTGATATTATATTATTTGACACATTTAGAGAGTAAATATAGATTACAATTTAAAAAAATACGAATACATAAAGAGGTACTGTTACTTATTCTTAAGATTGGAATACCAGCAGGTCTTCAAAGTATTGTAATAACATTATCTAATGTTTTTGCACAATACCATATTAATAGTCTTGGTGTAGAAGCAATTGTTGCATTTACAGCATATTTTAAAGTAGAATTGCCTATTTATCTTCCAATTGTAGCGTTTGGGCAAGCAATTACAACGTTTTCTGGGCAGAATATGGGTGCAGGAAATATTGAAAGGGTAAAAAAGGGAGCCAAGGTATGTATACTAATGGGAATAGGTGTAACTATAGTGTCAAGTACGCTTTTGTTGATATTTGGACGTCAAGCTTTTGAAATATTTAATCATGATAGTGTGGTAATTGATTACGGAATTAGAATAATAAGTACTTCATTTCCCTTCTATTGGATTTATGTTATTTTGGAAGTATTGGGTGATACTATAAGAGGTGCAGGAAAAGCGACTCCACCAATGGCGATTATATTATCTAATATATGCATACTTAGAATTATATTGCTCTTTACTATAATGTCTTTCTATCATGATGTTCGGGGAGTAGCAATTACATATCCCATAACTTGGGCTACAACAGCACTTTGTATGGCTTTCTATTATCTAAAAGGTAATTGGGCAAAGAAGTTAGGCACTAACAAAAAAATAACTAGTTCAAATTTGCGGTATTGATATATGCCTTGTATATTTGTATAATTAAAGTATATATATAAAGTATATATAAATAATGTTTAAAGGGGAATGTATTATGAAAAAATTAGTTGTTAAAGATAAGTCTTTATGTATGTCTTGTTTAAGTTGTGAAGTGGCTTGTTCCGAGGCATTTTACAAAACCTATGGCAATTCTTGTATTAAGATTGATGAAGGAAAAGATGGATTTGTAGATTTAAAAGTGTGCAATCAATGCGGAGTGTGTGCTAAAAAATGTCCTGAAGAGGCTATTAAACAAAATGCTAAGGGAATATATATGATAGATAAAAAAGCTTGTACTGGCTGCGGTACATGTGTAGAAGCCTGTCCAAAAGGTATTATTGTAAAAGTAGAAGACAAGCCTAATCCAAGTAAATGCATGGCATGTGGTATTTGTGTTAAAGCTTGTCCTATGGGAGTACTTGAAATTCAAGAAGATTAAAATGTTTAATAATGGATTTATTGAGAAAATAATGTTGACTTTTCAAAAATTTTGCTCTAAACTTAACATAAAGGTAATAAAATTTAATATTTTTACTATTAGGTGTTGTCAAATTGATAGTTAAAAGGGAAAGTGTAAAAAACACTGCAGCCCACCGTTACTGTATGGAGGATGAAACCCTAGTTATGTCACTGGATTTTTATATCTGGGAAGACAGGGAAGTAAGATGAATCTGAGCCAGGAAACCTGCCTGATATGTCGGTGATTCTTTCGGAGGGGAAGATAGTGCTATGTTTACTAAAAAAGTAAACGGTTATATTAACATGAGAGAACAGGGATGTTTTTTAGTTATTAACCATTATTGTAAGTTATGTTATATATAGAGACCTTCGAAGGGAGAGGGTCTCTTTTTATTTGCAGGAATTTATCCGATGACAAGAACTCTGTTTATATAATTAAAAGGGAAGATGGTGAAATTCTATTACAACCCCCGCTACTGTATAAGGTGACGATTTTAAATTTCCACTGGAATATTCCGGGAAGGAATAAAGAGGATGATCCTATAGTCAGGAGACCTGCCTATACTTTTGAAATAATCTTTCGGAGGGAAAGGTTAATGCATTAGTGATTTTTAGGCTATGTTGTTACAAAATTGATATAGCTATATAATGTGTTAATTAGGGACTTCTAAAAGAAGTCCTTTTTTATATTGGTGTTAACTTAAACATATCTAATCCCTTTAATGGGGCTGTTGTATTATTTGCAATGGATCTTATTTTGTGCACCCAGCATGGGTGACTCTCGTTTATCTGGAGACGAAAATAAAATAATTATTTTTGTCATACTCGATTTTAAATTATGTTTATCTCTTTAAATCTTTATATTTATCTAAAAAGTATTGTAAACATATAATTCTATCTTCAATATCTTGTTTCCAGTTATCAAGTTGTGTTAATCCTTTATCTGTAATACTGTAAATTTTTCTAGCTGGCCCAGCATTAGTTGTGTCCCATGAAAATATTACATTTCCATCCTCTTCAAGCTTCTTAAGAGTTCGGTAAATGGCACCTGTGTCACATTGAAAATTCGGAAGTCTTTCTATGAGTTTAGTATGAATAGCACCGCCATGAGCAGAACCTTCTGCTAACATTAAAAGAATAAACACAGGTAAATGACGATATTTTGGATGTTTTTTAGTAGACATGAATACTTCTCCCTTCTATATGTTAACAATAGTATACTGCTAGTAACATTTTAGTGCAAATATCATATTGATATCGTTGACATTAGAAAGAATTGGGTATATACTATCACTGTAGACAACAGTATGTTATAAATAACAGTAATTCCTCTGTATTTTAAAAATAATTCTTCAATAATCAGGTTTAAGAAATATAGTATTTGCTGATATTATCGGATCATGTACTGTAATACCTAGGTTTGTTACATTTTCTTTAGCAGTTACTTTGTTAAGAAATGGAGTAGTATAACCTTGATATAATTGTAATTATATAGAAAAAACTAAATATTGATGTAAAGTATAGGTGTTTAATGAAGCTTAATAGGGAAGTTCGTTAGATCGACGCAGC
>DAIMMR010000133.1:0-8992 GCA_036720575.1 Clostridium sp. | reverse complement strand
GGGAAAAGGTATTCCTTATAAGCAAACTCCACCTGAACCTAAGAATCTCTTGATAAAAACAAAGATAGGTCTGAAGTATGCTGTGCACATATTGACAAAATTTAAGTAAAACAATAATATAACTATATAGTAATGTGCTTATATAGTTACTCAACTTTCACAGTTTAAAAACTTTGCAAGCAAAGCTTATGAAAATAGCAAAGTTCAAATAACAAAGAACAGATAAAGATGATTTCCATCGTACCTCAGGAAATCTATAATTTTAATATTTTCTGACGTTAGGAAGAAAATTATCCTTATTTGATATTTAAACTTTGAACTTTGTTCTTTTAAAATTTTATATGTGCGAAAGTTGATATAGTTATACATAAAAATATGGGAGGGTATAAATGCAAGAAATAGAAAAAGCTAAAATAATATCAAAACTACTAAGAGTATTGTCTAATGAAAATAGATTGGTAATAGTATGTTATTTAATAGAAAAACCTATGACAGTAAGTGAACTTCATGAAAGAATGAGCTATTTGACTCAACCAGCTTTGTCCCAACATTTATCAATACTTAAAGCTAACAGAATATTGGATTCAAATAAAAGTGGATTGACAATAACTTATTTTATTAAAGACGAAAGGATAGTTAATGTAATTCAAGTATTGAAGGAAAACTATTGTAAATAAAATTTATGCTAAATGTAATTTGCATATTGACAAAAATAAAATAGAGCTTTAATATAAGTATATAAGAAAGTCATTATATACTTATTAAGAGGTAACATTATGACAAAGGCATCAGAATATCATAAGTAAGGATATACCTGTGGAGAAGCTATAATCAAGGCTTATAATGAAAAAATGGTATTAGCATTTTTGAAGGCCTAAATCATATTTTAAATAAATTTTAGGTTACTGATTTTAGTAAAAATTTTTTAACTACTATATTGCTATATTTAAATATAACAATATAAGTTTTACTTAAAAAACAATTTGTTATATGTAAATATTAGTCAAGATAAAAACATTAAAGAAAGGTGAATTTACTATGGTTAAGGTTACTAAACGAGCAGTTGAGAAGTTTAATGAATTTAAACAGAAAGATGAAAGTATGGGAAATGAAATGTTAAGGATTAGCTTTGGAGGTTATGGCTGAGGTGGTCCCAAATCACAATTAGCTCTGGATGAGTTAAAAAATAATGACGATATACTTGTTAAAGTAGAAGGTATGAGTATTGTTTATAATTTGGATCTCGAAGCATATGTAAATGGATCAGTTATTGATTATTCAAATAATTGGTTTAGCCCAGGATTCACTATAAGTAGTCCAAATTCTTCTTCATGTTAAAAATAGAAACAGCGGTGAAAGGTGAGGATTGATTAAATGCATAAATTTAATATTAAAAAGTTAGAGAAATTGGATAATTCACAAAGAAGAGAAAGCATGCCTCCTGAAGAAACTCTAAAAAAGTTTAAGATAGGGGATAAAGGTACATTGATTGATATAGGTTGCGGTATAGGTTATTTTACTATACCAGCATCAAAAATCATTACTAATGGAAATGTAATTGGTGTAGATATAATGACAGAAATTCTTGATATTGCAAGAGAAAAAGCAGGGGATATATCAAATATAGAATTTAAAAAGAGTGAGGAATATTCCTTCCCAGTAGAAGATAGTTCTATTGATTATGTTTTTGTATGTAATGTTGTTCATGAAATAGAGGATAAGGTAAGATTTTTCACTGAAGCAAAAAGAGTACTAAAAAATGAAGGATATTTTTATATAATTGATTGGGATAAAAGAGATATGAAAAATGGTCCACCTGTAAATGAAAGAGTATCGAAAGAAGAAGTAAGAAATCTAGTTGAAACTTTAGATTTTACATTTTTAGAGGAAGTAAATATTAATACTGAACATTATGGATTAAAATTTAAAATATAATGAAAAAGATTTGTTTTAGTAAAAATTATTGATAATTATATCGTTATATCTCAATATATAAATATAATGATTATACATGATATTTGAATGGAAGGGAAAAGTTATAGATAAGAATTCTAATAAATATAATGCAACTGCTGAGATACTTAAATTATTAGCACATTCAGTTGTATAGTAAAAGGTATTTTAGATAACGGAGAATGTAATGATTGGAGGAAATATATATGAAAAAAATAGTGATAGTTGGTGGAGTAGCAGGAGGAGCATCTGCTGCTGCAAGACTTAGAAGACTTGATGAAAGTGCAGAAATAATATTATTTGAAAAAGGTAAATATATATCTTTTGCAAACTGTGGATTACCTTACTATATTGGAGAAATTATAAAGGAAAGAGAAAAGTTATTAGTGCAAACTTCTGAGGCTATGAATGCAAGCTTTAATATTGATGTTAGAGTAAATAGTGAAGTAATGACAGTAGATACTAAAAGTAAAAAAGTAAAGGTTAATAGTAAAGACAAGGGTGAGTATGAAGAAAATTATGATTATTTAATTTTATCACCAGGAGCAACTCCAGTTAAGCCTCCTATTCCTGGAATACAAAGTGATAAGATATTTACACTAAGAAATGTACCTGATACTGATAGAATAAAAGCTTATGTAGATAAAGAGAATGTAAAAAATGCAGTTGTTATTGGTGGAGGATTTATTGGTGTTGAAATGGCAGAAAACCTTAAAGATAGAGGTTTAAATGTAGCTTTAGTTGAAGCGGCGCCTCATATATTAGCACCTTTTGATTCAGATATGGTAACTTTTGCAGAGAAGGAATTAGAAGATAACGGCGTTGGAATTGTACTAAATGATGGGGTTAAAGAATTTAAGGAAGATGGAACGGGAATAAATGTAATTCTAAACAGCGGAAAAACTTTATATTCAGATATAGTTATACTTGCCATAGGGGTAAAACCAGACACAGCATTTTTAAAAGAGTCAGGAATAGAGTTCGGACCTAAAGGTCATATAATAGTAAATAATAAAATGGAAGCTAATGTGGAAGGGGTATATGCAGTAGGGGATGCTATTGAAGTAGTTGATTTTGTAAATAAAAGTAAAACTGCTATTGCACTTGCCGGTCCAGCAAATAAGCAAGGAAGAATTGCAGCAGATAATGTATGTGGTTTAAATTCAATTTATAAAGGAACCATGGGCACGTCAATTATTAAAGTATTTGGATTGACAGGTTCAAGCACAGGAAATAACGAGAGAACATTAAAAGCGAAGAACATACCATATAAGGCTATATATCTTCATCCTAATTCAAGTGCTGGCTACTATCCAGGTGCAGTACCAATGACAATAAAGCTTATTTTTAATAAGGTCGGAAAAATACTAGGAGCTCAAGCTTTTGGATATGCTGGAGTAGATAAGAGAATAGATGATATAGCCGTTACTATGAGGCTTGGTGGAACGGTTTATGATTTAACGGAACTGGAACTTGCATATGCACCGCCTTATTCTTCAGCTAAAGATCCTGTAAATATGGCTGGATTTATTGCAGAAAACGTTTTAAGCGGCAAAGATGAAATAATATTTCCAGAGAATATAGATAATAGAGATAAGGATAAAACACAGCTTGTTGATGTAAGGACTAAATTAGAATTCAGCAACGGCAGTATGGAAGGATCTATAAATATACCTGCAGAAGATATAAGAGCTAGAATGAATGAACTGGATAAAAGCAAAGAAATATTAGTTTATTGTCAAGTAGGACTTAGAGGATATATAGCTGCAAGAATTCTAAGGGCAAATGGATTTAAAGTCAAAAATCTAACAGGTGGATATAAAACATATACTATGAGTAAGTTTAAACCAAGAGAGGTTGTAATGAATAATAGTGCTGAAGGCGGTTCTATGGATTTAAGAGGGAAAAAATCTAATGTAAGTTTAGAGAGCAATTTGAATGAATATAAAGAAGCTGATGAAGCATATAAAAAAGGAGACTTTGACAAAAACCTTGATGCTTGTGGAATATGCTGTCCAGGACCTTTAATGCGTGTTAATAGTAATATACAGGATATGAAAGAAGGAGAAGTATTAAAGGTAACGGCATCAGATCAGGGATTTTATGAAGATATAAAGTCTTGGTGTGAAAGAACGAATAATGAGCTCCTTGTGAGAGAAAAAGATAAAGGTAATATAATAGCTTTTATAAAAAAAGGTAATAAAAAACAAGCAGCTCCAAATAATAATTCAGTTAATACTGGTACAATTGCACAGAAAGACAATAAAACATTAGTTGTGTTTAGTGGAGACTTTGATAAAGCTTTAGCGTCCTTTATAATAGCTAACGGGGCAGCTGCTATGGGTAAAAAAGTTACAATGTTTTTTACCTTCTGGGGACTTAACATTTTAAGAAAACATGAAAAGGTTAGTGTTTCAAAGGGTTTTATGGATAAGATGTTTGGCTTTATGATGCCTAGAGGAGCTAAAAGATTAAAGCTTTCTAAGATGAATATGCTTGGTATGGGTACAAAAATGATGAAAATGGTAATGAGAAATAAAAATGTTTCTTCACTGGATGAGCTAATTAAAGCAGCTATTGACAGTGGAATAGAAATAGTTGCATGTCAGATGAGTATGGATGTAATGGGACTTAAAAAAGAAGAACTAATAGATGGAGTTAAAGTAGGTGGTGTAGGATACTATTTAGGAGAAGCAGAAGACTCTAACGTTAACTTATTTATATAAACAGATTAATAAGCATCAGATGGAGTTAAAAACTCCATCTGATGCTTATTAACAAACCTTTTAGTGTTTCAAACATATAAGAAGGTGTTATCCTCCATGAAAAATTGTTATCCAGTGATGTAACTGCTCACAGCGCATACTTGAAAAAGTTGGAATATTAAAATGGTTAGTTATCGGATAAAATATTAAAGTAGAATTGAAAATTAGTTATTGATTGCAATGGATGTGAACCGTAAGGGCATTATAATATTATATAACAAAATAAGGAGGTTAAAAATAATGAATAATATTATTCTATTTATTGTTATAGGTTGTATTGCAGGTATTTTGAGTGGGTTATTTGGTATAGGTGGTGGAATTATAATAGTACCTGCATTAATTTATTTATGTGGATTTACTCAGTTAAAAGCCCAGGGCACATCTCTTGCAATTTTACTGCCACCAGTAGGTATACTTGCATTTATAGACTATTATAAAGAAGGTCATGTTGATGTTCAAGCAGGAATATTAATATGTATATTTTTAGTTATAGGTTCAGTTTTAGGAGCTAAAATGTCTCATGTCATACCAGTAGATACTATGAGAAAACTATTTGGTATTTTAATGATGCTAATAGCTGTTAAATTGATTTTTGGTAAATAAAAATTAGTTTAATAAATGTTTTGTGAATGAGAAAAATATTTAATGCTTCAACACCAATTTGGATGTTAACTGTAGTTTTCTTTATATATGGTTTTGGGGGAGGACTTTTTTAAACTCCCAATACTAGTGCAGTAATGGGAAGTGTAACTGCAGATAGAAGGGGAGTTGCTTCAGCAGCTCTTGGTACAATGAGAACTTTTGGAATGATGTCAGGGGAGGCAATTTCTGCAGCACCATGTAAAAATGCTGTAGTTAAAACAAATTAGCTAGTTATTTGTATAGGTATGTTATTTTTTGAATATGCACGTAGTCATATTTTAATTATATTTTTTTGTAATATTGATTATAGTTAAAAATAATAGGATTGTCTCACTAAGCGTAAATACTACAATATATTGTAGTAATAATTTACTTAGAGTGACAGCCCTTTTATAACTTTTTATATAATTAGTTAATGACTTTAACCCAAATATTCATGTTTTCAAATCCTCCGCATATATTGCAGTTATTTATTAGTTTACCTCTAAAGTTATAGTTGTGTTTACTTAATACAAAATTGATGCTGGGATTTATTGCTCTAGAAAGGCTATATAGACTAATAAATCCCATTTTCTTAAGATCTAATTCTAAAAAATAAATTATATTTGATAATATGCCTTTACCTCTGTAATCAGGATAAGTAGCACAATCAGTCATTTCTGCATTTAAGTTTTTTTTATCTAAATCTGCCGATGCTACTCCGACTATTTTTCCATTGTCCACAGCGACCTTATATAAAACTTTTTTATTCATAGTTTGTTTTAAATATTCTTTGTCACATACAGGTGATGGGTACGTAATGAATATGCTAGAAAATAAAGCTATTAATTCATCTATATCATTTTCTGTAGCATTTCTTATATTGTATTTAAAGTTATTTTCTTTTACTACAAAGTTATTTTTAACATTTAAACTTTGTAGTAAAAATAGATTCTCTTTCTCTTTATTTTTATAGTTTTTTCTATTATCTGTTATGAAATATGACATACAAAAGGCATCTTTACCTTTAAAGAAAGCATCAATTTTACCTTCTAGTTGGAATCCAGAATTAAAAAGAGTTTTGTAGGAATTAATATCACAATTGCAAATAATCTTGTTTAAATGGTGATTTGAAGCAAAATGTATTATCTGTTTTACGCTTTGCAGTGATATATTATTAAAATTAATTATTTTTACACGATTATTAGTATGATCAACATATATATCATTTTCATCTATTTTGGTATGGTAATCATAATCAGATTTAGGTCTATTTATGAGCACTATTTATTTCCCTCCTTCTCATTCTAAAATTATCTTTTGGAATTAAGCAGGTTTTTTCATTTCTAAAAAGTTTTTCTAATCCCTTAGACTCATAATTTTTAAATTTATCACATATTCCGCAATGTTTACATTTATGGGATTTATCAGAAGGCTCAGTGTAGGTGCACAATACTCCCTCATAGTTTCTAAGAATTAGCTTGTCAGGTGATTGAGAAACTACATATTGAGGATTAATAGGTATTTTACCGCCTCCTCCAGGGGCATCAATTACGAAAGTTGGAACTGCAAATCCAGAAGTATGTCCACGTAATAATTCCATAATTTCGATACCGGCGGATACAGGCGTTCTAAAATGTTCTATTCCTTCAGATAAATCGCATTGATATATATAATAAGGTCTTATTCTATTAGCTACTAATTTTTGTACAAGGCTTTTCATAATGTACGGACAGTCATTTATATTTTTTAGAAGTACAGATTGATTTCCAAGAGGGATTCCAGCGTCAGCAAGCATATTACAAGCTAATATTGAGTCCTTGGTTATTTCATTTGGATGATTAAATTGTGTATTAATCCAAACTGGATGATATTTTTTTATAATATTGCATAGTTTAGGAGTTATTCTTTGAGGCATAACAACAGGAACTCTTGTACCTATTCTTATGACTTCAACATGATCTATTTCACTTAATTTTTTTAATATAAATTCTAATTTTTCATCTGAAACACATAGCGCATCTCCACCAGATATTAATACATCACGTACTTCTTTATGAGCTTTTATATATTGGAAAGCTCTCGCTAAGTTACTGGTTGACAAAGTTTTATCAGCATGTCCTGCAAAACGTCTTCTTGTACAATGTCTGCAGTACATAGAACATTGTTGGGTAATAAGGAGAAGGACTCTGTCTGGATATCTATGTGTCAATCCTGGAACTGGTGAATCAAGAGTTTCATGTAATGGATCATTACTGTCACATTTAGAAATTTCTGTCTCATAAATTGTCGGAATTGCCTGTCTTCTAATTGGACAATTATAGTCATTAGGGTCAATTAATGTAGCATAATAGGGTGTTATTGCCATTCGTAATTTCTTCAGACTTGCTTGTACACCATCTTTCTCTTGATCAGTAAGATTTACAACTTGTTCTAATTCTTCTAATGTCGTAATTCTATTAGAAATTTGCCATTCCCAACTGTTCCATTCGTCTGGGGAAGTATTTCTCCATAATGGTATGTCTTTATAGTTCCTTTGCAAGTTAAAAACTCCTTTCAAAAGTTCGTGATTTGTAAGATGATACTTAATCACTGCAAAAAAATAATAAGTTGCAGAGAAGTAAAATGCAACTTATTAAATCTACTAATTATATTTATAGTAGAAAAGTACAAAATATATAGTATATATACTAAAACTTCTCTTCAATGCTTACGAGATTAGCTGACGGATTCGGATCGAAGAAATTAACCCTACTTATCACGAGGATAAGATTCACCCCAAAAATTGGTTCTCCCGCTCAAAGTGATTAAGCATTATCAATATGTTGAATTATATATATAAGTATATCATAGTTACATATATATTTCAACATATATATGTAAAAAACAGAGATTTAGCGCCTAAATTCCAGTAAAAATTTTATTTTTACTGGAATTGTATTTTTTTACACTTTTTTAAAGGGATGGTAAACCCTTAAACCGGTAGATCGTAAAAATTGTTACACACTTCCCTGCCCCTAAAAATCTTAATGCAAAGTTTCCAGTTTTTATTTTAAAATTACGTCTTTATGAATAGTGGATTGTCCCAATCATCTTCTATAGTAAATCTTTCATCTTTTATATCTTCAATAATATCTATTTGGAGCATTTTTTTCTTTCTAAAACCTCTGATACACCTAAAAAAATATAACTGCATTAAATTAAATGCTAGTATCATAAACATTAAAACTGTCTCTACCCCTGTAGAACTGTGAAGAAAACAATGATCTAAATGCCATTCCGTCTTCAATTGATGAAAGACATTATTTTCAATATCCCACCTTTTATGCATTATTTTCCATAAGGTTTCTACTGATGCAAATTTATCTGTTGTTATGATCCATTCTTCTTTAATTTCTATTTTATCTCCAGTATGAATTTCTTCTATAAACAGAGTTCTTGGCATCAGATGGAGTTTTGACTCCACCTGATGCTTAGAAATCGTTATCCAGGGACGTAGCTGCTCTTTACTCCCACTTGGAGAAGTGGGGGTATTAGAGCAGGTAGTCATCGGATAAATTTTATAAATCTTACTTCTATACCTGAATCAGACATTTGGAAATTATCATCATCCCACGCTTTAATCTTTCTATAGGTATTTACATTTTCCTTTA
>DAIMMR010000132.1:0-9020 GCA_036720575.1 Clostridium sp. | reverse complement strand
CTTTACTCCCACTTGCAGAAGTGGGAGTATTAGAGCGAGTAGTCATCGGATAAAAATATACGACAAGACTGATGTAGAAGCTCTTGAAATGATGAAAAAATGCTTGTAAGGGGGCGAGCCCCCTTACATCAAATTCAAATTAAGAAATTTTCCACTTTATAATTATACTTAGTTTGTTGTCTTTAAAATTAGCAGTAATGCTGTGTCCCATCTGTTCAACCAAAGCTTTTGTTATGGCAAGACCCAATCCAGTGTTTTTGCCTGTTCTCGTTCGATCTCCTGTAAAAAATCTTTCAAATAGGTGATCTATATCATCTGGATTTAAGCTATTGGCATTATTTGTAAATGAAGTTACGATGTAGTTCCCATCCTTTTTTAGAGATACGGAAATAAACTTATCACCATGTTTTAAAGCATTTTGAATGAGATTTGAAAATACACGTCTTATTGCATTTTCATCTCCTATAATTTCAGGTGTACTTTCATCAATTTCAATTAAAGGCTCAATGCCCTTATTTACAAAATCGTTGTAAAAAGATGCTATTAGTTCGCAGAGTATATTTGAAATGGAAATAGATTCTAATTGAAAAGCATATTCATTAGCTTCAAGTCTTGATAGGTCAAAAAAACCTGCTATAAGCATTTTTAAAGATTTTGCACGGTTTAGTATGATGTCCATATATTCATTTTTTTCATCCTTTGATAGATCATCACTTTTTATAAGTTGAATATATCCTATAATGGAGGTAAGGGGAGTACGCAGATCATGGGAAATATTTGCTATAGCTTGCCTGAGCTCCATGTCCATACGTTTGTACTTTACTTCTGTCTGCTGTTTTTTGTCTATATTTTTGTTTATTTCCCGGGCTAAATTTTGAAGACTGCGGTTTTGAAAGGATAATGTCACTTTTTGGTTTGTATCTATGTCGTTTATTTTCTTCAAGTTGCCAGTTATATGTTTGATTTCACTTCTTGTAAGAAAAAGCAGGGTGATACTTATACCTGCTAAAATTCCTAATAAAATTATAATAAACAAGTACATAAATATCACCCTCTCAAGTTATTTGATTTCTATCTTTCTGAATATTATAATACCTATTATAGTAAAAATAATGGTATATGCAAATCCCAGTCCTATAGAGTGGAGCATTTGCAGTGAAGTTAAGTTTGAATTTTTTACTGGAGTGAGTACACTTATATTAGTAGTAATCAAAATGTTGTAAATCCCATAAAATTTATTGGATACAAATGCACAAAGCAATTTTATAAAAGTGCCCATTAAAGCAAATATACCTATATAAGTATAGGCAAATGCATATTGATTTTTTAGAATAAAGCTGAGGAGTACACCAAAACTGATTGCAGCTATATAAAGCGGTATGGCGCATAGCAACCTTAATAATAGATTTGTTAAAATTGCAGAGCTTAAATTTCCTGATTTAAGAAATAAAAGGGTGCTTCCTACAAAAAATACTAATATAAATATGCAGGTTATAAAAGATATAATTATAGGAATAATTAATTTTGAAATATATAGTTTTTCCCTTGACAGACCTGAAGTCAGTGTATTTCTTAAGGTTTTATCCTTTAATTCTTCTGTGACATCAATATACATCATAATTAGAAAAACTACTGCAGGAAGGCAGTTCATAGCCATATACATAGATTCCAAAGCTGTGACCTTAGGACCTGTAAATAGTACATTCGCGGTCACTGATAGTAAAACTAAAATTAATATGGTAATTTTGTAAGAAAGTCTATTTAAATCTTTGTAAAGTTCAGCCTTTATATAATTAAGCATTGATGCCACCTCCAATTAAATCAATGAAATAATTTTCTAAATTTGCATTTGCCTTACTTATGGAATATAGTTTAATTCCGTCTTTTACAAAGGCCTCGCTTATTATTTCAGGTTTATCCAGGTATTTAAAAATCTTTATTTCATTGTCAGGTAGTACCTGATAGGAAGTGCAGTTTAAATTCTTTTCAAGTATAAGGGAAGCATGAGCTGTGTCGTCTACCTTTACGGATAAATATTCTCTGCATTTTTCCTCTAGATTCTTTGCAGAAATTTGTTCTATGAGTTTACCATTATCTATAAAGCCATAAGTAGTGGCAAGCTGAGAAAGTTCTCCTAAAATGTGGCTCGAAATTAATATAGTTGTATTTTTTTCTCTGTTTAATTTTTTTAATATGTCTCTAAACATTACTATTCCCACAGGATCAAGACCATTTATAGGTTCATCTAAAATTAAGAAATCTGGACTTGCAATTAAAGCCAGGGCCAATCCAAGACGCTGTTTCATGCCAAGAGAATAATGCTTGAATTTTTTATTACCTGTATCTGAAAGGCCTACTGTATTAAGCACTTTATCCACACAGTCTTTTTCAGGAATTCCTTTTTGAATTCTATAGTATTCAAGATTTTTTTTGCCTGAGAGGTAAGGGAAAAAGCTGGGTGTTTCTATTATGCATCCTGTTCTCATTCGCTCTTTGTTTAATTCGTCTTTGCTGGTTTTTGAAAATAATTCTATTTCACCGCTATCTTGCAAAGAAAGACCTGTTATTATTCTCATAAGGGTTGTCTTCCCAGCCCCATTTTTGCCTACAAGGCCATATATGTCACCTCTATTTATTTTAATATTTACATTGTCAAGGGCAATGTGGTTTTTATATTTTTTAGTAAGATTTTTTGTATGAAGCACTAAATCCTTCATGATATCAACCTCCCTTTTCTTGTTGATTTTATATTAGAACAAAATCAGCAAGATACACTAAAGAAAAACTTAAGAAATCATTAAGTTTATCCTTTCATCTTAAAACCTATTCCCCAAACGGTATGTATGTATTCTGTGTCCGGGTCAATTTTAGCTATTTTAGAGCGAAGGTTGCTCATATGCACATTTATGGTGTTATCATCGCTTATAAATTTATCTTTCCATACATGTTCAAATAAATTAGCTTTTGTAAATACTTTTTTAGGGTAAGACATTAGAAGTTCTAGTATACAAAATTCCCTTATAGTTAATATTACTTCCTGAGAACTTATAAAAACTTTGTGATTTTCCCGATCTAAGGTCATATTCTTATAGGTCAATATGTTTTGTTTTTTATTTGAATTTGAAAATATCATATATCTTCTAAGCTGGGCATGAACTCTTGCCAGTACTTCTTCTACATCGAAAGGTTTTGATATGAAATCATCTGCCCCTAGTTTTAAAACTTCAATTTTTGTTTCTTGAGCTGTTTTTGCAGATATTACAATGACAGGCATAGTTCTAATCTTTCGTATTTTTTCTATAAGCTTTTCTCCTGTAATACCAGGGAGCATCAAGTCAAGTAAAACTAGCTGAAAGTCATATTTTTCAATGCACATTTCAGCTTCGGTACCTGAAAAAGCCCCACGGACATTATAATTGTTTTTTTCTAGTATCCTGCATAATAACTTATTTATATCTGTATCATCTTCTACTATTAAAATGTTTATATTTTTGTTCATAGGTATTCCTCCAGAGTTTTTGAGTTAAGACAATTATAACATTTTTAGATAGGGTGTATTGACATAATAAATGGTCACGTCTATAATTAAAAGCATAAATTAAATATAAATCTTGAACTTATTAAGAGTGATTGAGGGAACAGGCCCTATGAAATCCAGCAACCAGTACATTATAGTGTATAATGGTGCTAAATCCTGCAGCGAGAGCTGAAAGATGAGAGAAATTTTGAGTTAACCAAGTCTGAGATTTTTCTCAGGCTTTTATTTTTTCTTAAAATTGATATGGGAGGTTAAAGAATATTGATAGATATTAATAATGTAGGCAAAAGTTTTAACAATAAAAGTGTGCTGAAAAGTATAAATCTTCATATACAAGAAGGTGAAATATTTGGAATAGTTGGTCACAGTGGTGCTGGAAAATCTACACTTTTAAGGTGCTTGAATGGTCTTGAAAGCTATGACACAGGAAGCATAAAGGTAATGGGTAAAGAAGTAAAAGACTTAAAAGGTAAAGAAATAAGGACTTTTAGAAAAAACTTGGGAATGATATTTCAAAATTTTAATTTATTAAACAGAAAAAATGTATACGATAATATCTCACTTCCACTTGAAGTCTGGGGATTAGAAAAAAGTAAAATAAAAACAAGGGTAAAGGAATTATTAAATTTAGTAGGCCTTAGCGATAAAGCAAAGAGCATGCCCTCTGAATTAAGCGGCGGGCAAAAACAAAGAGTAGCTATTGCAAGAGCCTTGGCATTAAATCCAAGTATACTCCTTTGTGACGAAGCCACATCTGCCCTTGACCCCAATACTACCAAGTCAATACTTGAGCTTTTGAGAAAAATAAACAATGAATTTAAAATAACCATAGTAGTAGTAACCCATCAAATGGAGGTTATAAAGGAAATATGCAGTAAAATTGCCATTATTGATGAAGGTGAAATAAAAACTTCTGGAAAGGTAGAGGAAATATTTTTAAAACCAGGGAAAAATCTAAAGAAGCTGCTTGGAAATGATAGTTTACTTCCAGATGAAGGCATAAACATAAGAATATTCTTTCCTAAGGAAATAAGCCAGGACAATTTAATAACTTCTATGGCTATAGATTTGAATATAAAGTTTTCTATAGTATGGGGAAAACTTGAAAGATTCCGCAGTGATGTTTTAGGAAGTCTGGTTATAAATGTAAATGATAAAGACAAGGAAAGTATATGCAATTATCTTTCTTCAAAAAATGTTAACTGGGAGGTAGAGTAAACATGGGATTTAGTCAAACATTTCAGGAAATACTACTTCCTGCTATTGGACAAACATTTTATATGGTTATGGTTTCTACAATACTTGCTGTAATTATAGGATTTATACCTGCTATTTTGCTAGTTGTAACTGAGCCTGGTGGATTAAAGCCTAATAAAGCAGTCTACAAGGTACTGGATGTAATAGTAAATTTATTGAGATCATTTCCTTTTATAATACTTATGATAGCAATTTTCCCTTTTACAAAACTTATTGTTGGAAAAACCATAGGTACCACAGCAGCAATAGTTCCTATTACAATAGCGGCAGCACCTTTTGCATCGAGAGTAATCCAATCTTCACTTAAAGAAATAGATCCAGGAATAATAGAAGCTGCAAAATCATTTGGTGCAAGTAATATGCAGATAATATTTAAAGTTATGATTAAAGAGGCACTGCCATCTATAGTACTTGGCATAACTCTTACTGTAATAAGTGTAGTTGGATGTTCAGCTATGGCAGGTACAGTAGGCGGAGGTGGACTTGGAGATGTGGCAGTAAAGTATGGATATTATAGATTTCAGACTGATATAATGGTATACACTGTAATAATACTCATAATTTTTGTCCAGGCACTTCAAACTATAGGAAATCTTATATATAAAAAGCTTAACAAATAATTATTTGTTGAGATCGTATTTCTTTGGTAAAGTAATTATTGTAGAGTCACTTTAAAAAATACATTTCTGGGGGGAAAATTAAAATGGCTAAAATAGAACTACCATACCATAAAAAAATAATAGAAGCTGAAATAGATGACAACAACTTACTTGGCATACTTGAATCAAAAGCAAGCGAATATAAAGCAGAGCTCAGTCAATTGGAAATAGTAGAAAAAGCCCTGGATAATCCTATAAATTCACCCAAACTTGAACAATTGGCTGAGAATAAAAAAAATATAGTTATAATAAGCAGCGATCATACAAGACCTGTTCCTAGCAAAATTATTATGCCTGAACTTTTGAGGAGAATAAGGAGTACAAATTCTGATGCTAATATTACTATACTAGTTGCTACAGGCCTTCATAGGGCCACTACCAGGCAGGAGCTCATAGATAAATATGGAGAAGATATAGTAAAAAATGAAAAGATAGTAGTACATGATGCACAGAATGAAGGTAATCTAGTAAAGATTGGTATATTACCATCTGGTGGTGAACTTATAGTAAATAAACTTGCAGTTAAAGCAGATTTTTTAATTGCAGAGGGATTTATAGAATCACATTGTTTTGCTGGCTTTTCAGGAGGTAGAAAGAGTGTGCTGCCTGGAATAGCTTCTGCCCAGACCATCCTTGCAAATCACTGTGCTGAATTTGTAGCACATCCCTCTGCAAGAGTTGGAAATTTAAAAGATAATCCTGTTCATAAGGACATGCTATATGCAGCTAAAAAGGCAGGATTGGCTTTCATAATAAATGTAGCACTAGATGAAGATAAAAAGATAATAAATGCCTTTGCAGGAGATGCGAATGATGCCCATGTAAAAGGCTGTGAATTTGTGTATAATTTATCAAAAGTGAGTAAATTAGTAGGAGATATTTCTATTTCTACCAATGGAGGATATCCTCTTGACCAAAACATATATCAATCCGTTAAGGGAATGGCAGCAGCTGAAGCTAATTGCAGGGATGGCGGCGTAATAATAATGGTATCTGCTTGCAGTCAGGGGCATGGTGGTGAAACCTTTTATAACAATTTAGCTAATTTGAATACTCCAGAAGAATTCTTAAAAAAAGTCTCAAAAGTTCCTAGGAATAGAACTGTGCCTGATCAGTGGGCATCTCAGATGCTTGCAAGTATACTTTCAAACCATACAGTAATTGTTGTAACGGATATGTGCGATCCTAAAATAATAAAGAATATGCATATGCAGCAGGCAGATACTTTTGAAGAAGCGATAGAAAGGGCATATGGCATTATGGGGAGAGATGCTAAAGTTGTGGTTATACCAGACGGACTAGGAGTAATTGTAGACTAAAATGTTTTTAAAAAGTTCAAAGTTCAAATATCAAAGTTCAAATAATGATGATTTCTTTCGTACCTCAGGAAATCTATAATTTTAATATTTCCGACCTTAGGAGGAAAAGTATCATTATCTGTTATTTATTCTTTGTTATTTGTTCTTTAGTAATAAATTAAAAAGGTTATTTCATAATGAACAAAAATGCATTATGCAATAACCTTTATTTTTTTGCATATGATTTGTTTAGTTGAGAATTAAAAAAACTATTGCACATGTTTTCTATTTGTTATATATTATATATAACAAATAGAAAAGGAGGGACGCCATGTTAGTGCAAATAGATTTTGAATCGGAAATGCCTATATATGAACAGCTTAGGAGGCAAATAATAGAGGGAATAGCCTCTGGCAATCTGGAATTAGGAGAGAGCCTTCCTTCTGTAAGACAATTGGCAGAAGACATTGGAATAAATCTTCATACAGTAAACAAAGCATATAATGCGTTAAAGTCAGATGGTTACTTGAATGTAGATAGGAGAACAGGGGCTGTAGTAAGTGGAACACTCCCTGAAAGTACGGAGGAGTTTGACAAAAAACTTAATGAAGAATTTACTTACTTGATATGTGAAGCTCATTTAAGGGGAAAAAAGATGGAAGATATTTTAGATTTGTGTTCTGATATATTTAAGCAATATATTAAAAAAGATAAATAACTACTAAGGTGGGTGAAATTAGATGAATGATAATTTAATTATGTGTATAAGTTTATTTTTAATTTTTGTAATAATACTTGCAATTAATATATTAACTCCTAAATTTACGAGAAAAGAAATTGTATTTGGAGTGAGAATCCCTGAAGATAAGATTGATTCAGATGAAATTAAGCATATAAAAGCACAATTTGTAAAGAATAATTTAATTATAGGAATTCCCTTTATTATTTTATTTAGTATGTTAAATTATAGTTTTTTAAACGTGGGAATGATTTTGTTTACTACTTTTGCCTTTGTATTTATAAGCTTTTTAATATATCTTATATCAAACAGAGCTATGAAAAATCTTAAGTCACAAAAGTTGTGGTTTCAAGGCAAAAAACAGGTTGTAACTGTAGACACCAGTTTTTCTAGAAGCAAAAGCAATATGCTTGTATCAGTTTGGTTTTTCCTGATACCTGCAGTTATTATTATAGTAAATATAATTTTAGGATATATGTATTATGATACTTTGCCTTATAAAGTTCCTACTCAGTGGGATTTTTCCGGTAATGTAACAGGATATCAATTTAAATCCAGGTTTCTAATTTGGGAAATGCCAATTACTCAGATTTTTACTACTTTTATGTTTTTTATAGTCTACAAGGGAATTGGATGGTCAAAACAGCAGATTAGCTCTATAGATCCAGAAGCATCCGTAAAGAAAAACAGTATATTTAGAAGAAGTTGGTCCATGTATATGGTTATCTTTGCTGTAGTGACCAATCTTTTATTAACTGTTGCTACTGTTCAGATATTTAGAGTATTTAATGTAAGTAATACTTTTTCAAATATCATAATACTGGCTTTTGTACTAGTTACGATTTTAAGCAGTATAGTTCTAGCTTTTAAAATCGGGCAGGGTGGAAGTAATATAAGATTTAAAAGTGATGGTGAAAATGCCAAACCCGATTTTGGTGATAAAGATGATGACAAGTACTGGATAATTGCAAATAGTATATATTATAACAAGAATGACCCATCTTTATTTGTAGAAAAAAGATTTGGAATAGGTTGGACTATAAATGCAGGCAGATCACTTGGAATGGCCATATATATAGGCATTATTGTGTTTGTAATTGTAACTATAGCTATTGCCGTATTTAGTGGAAAATAACAATTAGCTCTATAGGAATTCTAAGTAAAAATTATCATTATATATTTTGGAATAAGTCAATTTTAAAACTAGAAATCTATAAATTGCTTAAAGTTTCACATTTACAAGTTGATGTGCTAAAATACTTTATATAATGATAAAATATAGTTAAAAATTGAAAGTTGAGGGCTATGGATGATTTTTCTCTGTTAATACTTTGGGAAATCGACCTTTACTTTCAACTCTTAACTTTATGTTTATAGAGATCCTAATTGAAGTTTAAACTTATACATAAAATGTAATGACAAAATTGAAAGCACCTTTAAAAACTTTTTCATAAGTCTTAGTGAGGTATTTTAGAAAATCTTAGGAGCTTAGATATTGTTTGAGGAACGAGTTTAGCTAAGCTTCTTAG
>DAIMMR010000131.1:0-9065 GCA_036720575.1 Clostridium sp. | reverse complement strand
GTTTTATAAAACAAATGTAGCAGATAGCTGTTCTGTAAGAAGCAGTTTTGATAAAGTACTAAATAAATTTCACAGTGTAGATGTTCTTGTTAACGATGCTGGAATTATTAATACGAAATGCTATGAAGATGTAACAGAAGATGATTATGATAGGATCATGAGCATAAACTTAAAAGGGGTTTTTAATACTACAAAAGTAGTTTTCCCACTGATGAAAAAGAAAAAAAGTGGGAAAATAATAAACATTGCTTCTGTGGCAGGTAAAAGAGGCGGAGGAATACTTGGAAACACGGTATATGCTGCTTCTAAAGCTGGAGTAATTGGACTTACTAAAGGTTTAGCAAGAGAAGGCGGACCTTATGGCATAAATGTAAATGCAATTTGTCCAGGACCCACTAATACACCTATGCTTACGGAGTTTAAAGGAGAAAAGAGAGATAATTTTATAAAAACAATTCCTTTAAGAAAATTTGGTGATCCCCAAGGGGTTGCAAATATGGCAATATTTTTAGCATCGGATCTAGCAGAATTTATTACAGGAGAGATTTCTGATGTAGACTGCGGCGTAATGATGGACTAGCAAAATTGTAAGGTATTAAAGTTAATATACACTTTAATGCCTGCAATTTACATAAAAATTTATATCTTTAATACTGGCGTTTTTTTAAAGGGAGGTTGTTTTTACTGAAAAGGTGTAGCAAGTAAAGTAGTATTCATTCCTTAGGCATATTTAGAAAGGAGTATTTCAAATTGAGAGAGTGCTATGTGACAGAATTTAAAAATCCAGTAGATTATTTAGAGGGAATAGAAATTCAACGCAGAGCTTTTAATTTCGTAAATGAAAACAGTATAGATGGTATATTATTATTACTTCAACATAATCCTGTAATTACTATAGGAAAAAGTGGAGGAGAAGACAATATACTTGTTTCTAAAGATTATTTAAATAAATTAGGAGTAGATCTGTGTCATACTTCAAGGGGTGGAAATGTAACCTACCATGGACCCGGACAGATTGTGGGATATCCTATATTAAATTTAAATAGTTTTAAAAAAGATGCACATTTATATTTAAGACAGCTTGAAATGGTTCTTATGAATACAGTGAGAAAATATGGCATTAAAGCAGGTATAAAACCTAAATACACTGGAGTTTGGGTAGGTAATACTAAAATAGCTGCAATTGGTGTAGGAATTAGAAGATGGATAACAAAACATGGATTTTCTTTAAATGTATCTGTAAATAAAAGTCACTTTAATTTGATAATTCCCTGTGGCATAAAGGAATTTGGTATATGCTCCTTAGAAGATTTTGTGGACAATGTAAATTATGGCAGTGTCATTGAAACTATTGAGAAAAACTTTGAGGAAGTTTTTGATACAGAACTGATACCTAAAGATAATATAGATAAGTGGTAAAGAAAGAAGTGATTATGTTGAGTACAAGGCCAGAGTGGTTGAAAATGAAAGCACCAGATGAGGAAATATTAAATAAAATGGCAAATATGATAGAAGGTCTTTCACTTCATACAGTTTGTGAAAGTGCAGATTGCCCTAATATAGGCGAATGTTTTAAACATAAAACTGCTACCTTTATGGTGATGGGTGATGTTTGCACAAGAAATTGCAGATTTTGTGCTGTAACTAAAGGACATCCATCTCCACTAGACAAGGAAGAACCAAAAAAAGTTGCTGCTGTTAGCAAGAAGCTTGGACTTAAACACATAGTTATAACTTCTGTTACAAGAGATGATTTGGAAGATGGTGGAGCGGATCATTTTGTTAAAATTATAAAGGAAATTAGAAAACAAAATCCAGGATCAACGGTGGAACTTTTAATACCAGATTTAAAAGGTAATTGGAATGCTCTAAAAAAGATAATTGATGCAAAACCAGACATACTTAATCACAATGTTGAAACAATAGAATCTTTATATAAAAAAGTTAGACCAATGGCAGTTTACACTAGATCTATTGAGCTTTTGAAACAGGTGAAAATTTTCAATAGAGATGTATATACAAAAAGTGGAATAATGGTAGGACTTGGAGAAACCAAGGAACAAGTGATTAAGGTAATGGATGACCTACTAAAAGTAAAATGTGACATATTGACCATAGGTCAATATCTGAGGCCGTCTAAAAAACATTTGCCTGTTTTTGAATATGTGACTCCTGAAAGATTTAAAGAATATAGAGAAATAGCATTAAAAAAGGGATTTAAGTTTGTTGCTTCCGGAACCTATGTTAGAAGTTCCTATAGAGCTTTTGAAGGTATGGAAGCTTTAAAAAATATATAAAATCAAATTGCTTGTTTTAATTTAAGATTTAAAGATTTACAAGGAGGGTGTTAAATGAGCTGTATAGAGGTAATGCCAAAACTTGGGTTAACTATGAAGGAAGGAACTATAGAGGCATGGCATAAAAAAGAGGGGGAAGAAGTTAAGAAGGGAGAAGTAATATTTGATGTTACTACAGATAAACTTACTAATGAAATAGAAGCAAAAGAAAGTGGAGTACTTAGAAAAATATTGGTTCACGAAGGTGAAACAGTAGAGTGCCGTGTCCCAGTAGCTATAATTGCAGGCAAGGATGAAGACATTTCAGCTTTGTTAAAACAGGCAGGTTCAGCAAGTTCTCAAACAGAAGAGTCCAAAGAATCTGAAGAGCAAAAACAGCAGGAAGTAACTAAAAAAAGTGAACCAGTTAAAAGAGAAGGTAGGGTAAGAATATCCCCTATAGCTAGAAGAATTGCTAAAGAAAATGGTGTAGAGTATAGAATTATAACAGGAACAGGTCCTGAAGGCAGAATAGTAAAAAAGGATATAGAGGAATATATTAATAGCAATAAAGTCAAAGTATCTCCTGCTGCTTTCAAGTTAGCTAAAGAACTTAATGTAGATATATCTCAAATAGAGAAAGATGGAAGGATAATGAAAGAAGATGTACTTGCAGCTGCAAATGCAGGTGAAGTACATGAAAAGGTAGATGTGGAAGAAGCAGTAATTGGAGATCATAGAGAAAAGGTAGTAAATATGTCGCCTATGAGGAAGGTAATTGCAAAGAGAATGAGTGAGAGTGTAAGCATATCTCCAACAGTAACCTATAACATGACTATTGACACTTCAGAATTAAAGAGATTTAAAGATCATCTCAAGGATATTTTCAAGGTAACGTATACTGATTTACTTATAAAGATAGTTTCAGTAGTATTAAAGGAATTTCCTCTTGCCAATTGCTCCGTTTCAGATGACAAGTTTATTTTGAAAAATTACGTTAACATGGGAGTAGCAGTTGCTCTAGATGAAGGACTTATAGTTCCTGTAATAAAGGATTCTGATGTAAAAGGATTAAAACAGATTACTACGGAACTTAAAGAACTTGTAAAGAAAGCTAAAAGTAATCAGTTAAGTCCTGACGATATGGCAGGAGCTACATTTACTTTAACAAATCTTGGAATGTTTGGTATAGATACTTTTTCACCTATTATAAATCAGCCGGAAGTAGCTATTCTTGGGGTTAATAAAATTACACAAACTCCAGTAGTAGAGGATGGAAATATAGTTATAAGACCTCTTATGAAATTATCTCTTACTGCAGATCATAGAGCAGTAGATGGTGCTTATGCAGCTCAATTTTTACAGAAAATTAAGCAGTACGTAGAAAAACCAGAATTATTGTTACTGTAAAAATCTATATTAATGTAAATTATTCAGATTTAGGAGGGTATTAAATGAGTTGTATAGAAGTAATGCCAAAACTTGGATTAACTATGAAGGAAGGAACTATAGAGGCATGGCATAAAAAAGAAGGGGAAGAAGTTAAAAAGGGAGAAGTAATATTTGATGTTACTACAGATAAACTTACTAATGAAATAGAAGCAAAAGAAAGTGGAGTACTTAGAAAAATATTGGTTCACGAAGGTGAAACAGTAGAGTGCCGTGTCCCAGTAGCTATAATTGCAGGCAAGGATGAAGACATTTCTAATATGTTAAAAGAAGTTGGAGTAGCTGGAAAAGAAGAAATAGCTGAGGAAAAGGTAGACAATCAGCCTCTAAATAAGACTAAAGAAAAAGTGATATCAAAAAATAAAAATATAGCAATTATTGGAGGAGGACCTGGAGGTTACATAGCTGCTATACGTGGGGCACAGCTTGGAAATAATGTAACCTTAATTGAAAAAGAAGAACTGGGAGGTACTTGCTTAAATGTAGGTTGTATGCCAACTAAAACGCTGCTGCATTCGGCAGATTTATTTACTGAAATTAAAAACAGCAGGAGTTTGGGAATTGACGTCAGCGAAGCAAACATAAATTGGGATAATGTTCAAAAAAGAAAAAAGAGAGTAGTTAAAAAACTTGTTGCAGGAGTTAAGGGACTGCTATCTTTTAACAAAGTAAAGATAATTAAAGGATTTGCTAAATTTGAATCCAAAAATTCTCTTATAGTAACAAAAGAAGATAATAAAACTGAGAAAATTGATTTTGATGATGCTATAATTGCATCAGGTTCTGTATCTTTTATGCCCCAAATACCTGGAATAGATTTAGATGGAATAATTGACAGCACTGGTGCATTGAATTTAAAATCTATTCCGGAAACTATTGCAATTATAGGTGGAGGAATAATTGCAATAGAATTTGCAAGTTTATTTAGTGCTCTTGGAACAAAAGTGACAATTTTAGATGAAGAATCTTTTATTTTACCTACTGTAGATAGGCAAATTGCAGATCTCATTGGCAATAAGTTGTCTAAACAGGGTGCTGAAATAAATACTGGATGTAAGGTTACTAAAATAGAAAAGAGTGAAAAAGGGCTTAAAGTTTATTTTACTAGAAAAAATGAGAATTTAAATGTAGAAGCTGAAAAAGTATTGGTAACTGTAAAGAGATGTCCTAATACAGAAGGACTTAATATAGAAGGCATTGGTATTAACACAAGTAATGGATCTATTTGTGTAGATGATGAAATGAAAACAAATGTGGGTAATATATATGCTATAGGAGATTGTACAGGAAAGAATATGTTTGCACATGCTGCATCTGCTGAGGGTGTTGTGGCTGCAGAAAATATATCAGGACAGGGTGTTAAAATGGCTTACAAGACTGTGCCGACTTGTGTATATACTAAGCCTGAAATAGCTGCAGTAGGACTTACAGAAGATGAGGTAAAAGAAAAGGGAATTAAATATAAAGTAGGAGTTTTTCCTATGGGAGCCAATGGAAGAGCAATGATATTTAATGAACAAGATGGAATAATTAAAATTATTTCAGATGAAAAATATGGAGAAATATTAGGTGTGCACATATTAGCACCTAGAGCTACAGACCTTATAGCTGAAGGTGCACTTGCTTTAAGACTTGAAGCTACTGTAGATGAAATAATTACTACAGTACATGCTCATCCAACAATAGGAGAAGCCTTTAAAGAAGCGGCACTGGCTGTTTACAATAGGGCACTTAATAATGTTAATGAAAAGTAACCTTAAATTTAATGATTCTAAGCCTTAATTATTCTGTTAAAGCTTAGAATTATTTTGTTATATATAGGAAGTGATTTATATGAAATTGGTTTGTTTAGGAGATAGTTTAACTTACGCTTATGGGGTAAAGAGGAATGAATGTTGGACAAGTATTTTGAAAAAAAAGCTGCAAGTTGAAGTTATAAACAAGGGAATATCAGGGGATACTTCTGCAGGTATGTTAGCTAGAGTATACAGTGATATTATTTTAAATAGCCCCTCTCATGTTATAATCATGGGAGGAACAAATGATTTTATATGGAATTTAGATGTAGAGCAGCCTATGGCTAATTTAGCAGCTATAGCTTTTCAACTTATGTCAAAGAATATAATACCTGTGTTTGGACTATCTATACCCATCTGTACGGAAATGGCACAGGAGAGTTGGAAGTTTACAGGAGTAAATTTTTGTAATATAAATGAAAAATTAAGAAGATTGAATAATTTATTAAAGAGTTTTTGCAAGAACTATAACATACGATTCCTGGATTTTTATTCATTTTTTATCAGAAGTGATGGTGAAGGAAAAGAAAAATATTATATTGATGGACTTCATTTAAATGCTTATGGAAATAAAAAAATAGCGGATATTATTTTTAATGTAGGAATATGATTTAGGGTGAATATTAGCTATGTCAATAATACATCTAAACGTTTTAAACAAATGTATTTAATTATCGAGACAGATTCTAAGAGTAGAAAGTAGGAATTTGCTATGATATAATGACATAGAGGTGAATGTAAGATGGATGATGAGGTGAAAGTCCCAAACCATATATATCAAATGTCTACAATAAATGCACTTGTTTCGGGACTATATGATGGCTGTGTTTCATTATCTAAACTTCTTAAAAAAGGAAACTTTGGGATAGGTACTTTTAAAGGTCTAGATGGTGAACTAACTCTCTTAAATGGAACTTTTTATAGGACTAAACCTGATGGTAGTGTATACGTATGTTCCCAAAACGTATCCGTTCCTTTTGCTGTAGTCACTGAAATGGAGAATTATGATACTTATAATATTCAAAGTTGTACTTCTTATGAAGATATAAGAAAAGAATTGGACAGTTTTATAGAAAGCAAAAATATATTTTATGCTTTCTATATGGAAGGTAAATTTAATTATGTAAAAACACGTACTGTTGTAAAACAGAATATTCCTTATAAGCCTATGGCTGAAGTTGTTAAAGATCAGCCTATGTTTGAATATAATGATGTTGATGGATATGTGGTTGGATTTAGGTGTCCCGATTATGTTGAAGGACTTAATGTCCCTGGATATCATTTTCATTTCATAAATAAAGATAAAAAATTTGGTGGACATATAAGCGAATTTTCCATTGAAAGTGCAAAGGTTTATGTACAGAACTGTTCTTGCTTTAGAATGGAACTTCCTAAAAATGAAAATTTCTATAATATGGAAGTACAAGATAGAAACGATGAAATAACAAGCGTTGAAAAATAGAGTATTTAGAGAAAAAACACTAGACAGTGCTAATAACAATGTCTAGTGTTTTTTCTCTTGCTCAATTTTTTCATTGAGTTCATTTAAGTAAGTCCACCTGTCCATCTTTTCTTCTAGTTCTTTTTCCAGTGAATTCTTTTCAGATAAGAGGTCTTCAAGAAGTGCATAATCAGATGAAGCAGCTTCCATTTCTGTTTTCTTTTTAGATATAGATTTTTCTAGATTTTCAATTACCTCATCTATTTTGTCAAACTCCATTTGTTCTGCATAGGTAAATTTTAAAGGCTTTTCTTTTTGCAACTTATAATTGTTTTTAGCTGTATTGTTCTTAATGCTTATTTTTTCTTCGGGTATTTTTGCAGTTTCGTGAAAATGGGAGTAGTTTCCTGTATATTGAGTGATTTTACCATTTCCTTCAAAAGAGAATATTTTATCAACTGTTTTGTCAAGGAAGTATCTGTCATGGGATACAGCTATAACAGCTCCTTCAAAGTTATTGATGTAATCTTCAAGAATTGTAAGCGTTTCTATGTCCAGATCATTTGTTGGTTCGTCCAGCAAAAGTACATTAGGATAATTCATGAGTATTTTTAGAAGATATAATCTTCTTCTTTCTCCTCCTGAAAGTTTCCCAAGTGGAGTCCATTGGACTGAAGGTTCAAATAGAAAATTTTCAAGTACAGCAGAAGCACTTATTTTTTCACCTGATGAAGTTGAGGCATATTCTGATGTTCCACGTATGTATTCAATTACCTTTTCTTCCATATCCATATCAGAAATTCCCTGAGAGTAGTATCCTATCTTTACTGTTTCGCCTATATCTATATTACCGCTGTCTGGCAGAATCTTTTGAGTTAAAATATTCATAAGAGTGGATTTACCACTTCCATTAGGTCCAATAATACCTATTCTATCATTATTTAGTACGTTATAAGTGAAATTTTTAATTAATGTTTTTTCACCAAAACTTTTGCTTATGTTATCCAGGTTTATAACCTTTTTACCAAGTCTTGTACTCTGAAGACTAATATTAAGCTTTGATTTATTGAAAGATGTACCTTCTGTAGTTAATTGTTCAAATCTTTCTATTCGGGCTTTTTGTTTTGTACTCCTTGCTTTTGCACCTCTTCTTATCCAGGAAAGTTCCTTTCTTATAAGATTTTGTCTTTTTCTTTCATTGGCATTTTCAGTTTCAAGTCTTTCAACTTTTTCTTCAAGGAAATTACTATAGTTTCCCATATAACTATATAGTTTTCCCTTATCAAGTTCAAACATTTTATTAGTTATTTTGTCCAAAAAAAATCTATCATGGGTTACCATAACAAGGGCACCACTGCGTTTTGTCAAGAACTCTTCTAGCCACTCTATGGTTTCATCGTCAAGGTGGTTTGTAGGCTCATCAAGTATTAAAATATTTGAAGGGGTTATAAGAGCAGATGCAAGGGCTACTCTTTTTTTCTGACCTCCAGAGAGCACAGATATTTTTTCATTAAAATCATTGATCCCAAGTTTGGTTAAAATAGTTTTAGCCTGACTTTCAATTTCCCACACATTTTTTGCATCCATTTTGGAATTTAAGGTTCCAATTTTAACTTGAAGACTCTTGTCCTCTGGATTTTTTTCAATAAGTTTGAGAGTCTTTTCATATTCTCGTAAAAGGTTCATAACAGGAGAAGTGCCCTTAAAAATTTGCTCAAGTATTGTTAGATTGCTGCTTGTAAAATCAGAATTTTGGGGAAGGTAGCCTATAGAGGTTTCATTTGACTTAGTGATTTTGCCCCCGTCGGATGTTTCACATCCTGCAATTACCTTTAAAAGTGTTGATTTTCCAGTACCATTTACGCCGATGACACCTATTTTATCGCCTTCATTTACACCCAAAGATATATTTTCAAACAATATTTTTTCACTGTAACTTTTACTTATATTTTCTGCAGTTAACAAGTTCATTTTTTTACACATCCTTTATTTTATCATATCATGTATTGGGGCTAGACCCAAATATAAAAAATTCCAATAGATTTAATTTATATAAACAGAGTTCTTGGCATCAGATGGAGTTTTGACTCCAACTGATGCTTA
>DAIMMR010000130.1:0-9070 GCA_036720575.1 Clostridium sp. | reverse complement strand
ATAGGTAGGGTTTATCTTAACTCTAATTTTATACATTAGGTGATAGTATTATGGCTAAGAAATATGGAGGAGGGATAAAAATGCTGGATATTATATTTGTAGCTTTGCTTTTAATAGGATTTTTTATATTGAAATATTTTACAACCTGGTGTGAAAACCAAATAAGTAAAAAACAATAAGTTGGAGGGATGTTTATGATCTTTTTAGTAATTGTGATTATTTTATTGTTTGGATATTTGTGCTATGCATTATTTAATCCAGAGAAATTTTAACTATAGGATGTGGAGGTAATAATATGGAAATATTGCAAATTGGAATTATACTTGTTATTTTTGTTCTACTCTGTATCCCAACAGGTAAATATATTTATAAAGTTGCAGAGCATGAAAAGACATTTTTAGATCCTTTACTTGATAAAGTTGATAACTTTATTTATAAAATATCCGGAATAACAAAGGAAGATATGACATGGAAACAATATATTTTGGCTTTGTTTTTATGCAATGCTGTTCCAGCTGTTTTAGCATATATAATTTTGAGAATACAGTTTATACATGTTTTAAATCCTAATCATATAGGAGGCATGGAACAGGGACTTACATTTAATACTGTAATAAGTTTTTTAACAAATACTAATCTTCAAGATTACAGCGGGGAATCAGGACTTTCTTACTTCAGCCAGATGATAGTAATTACATTTTTTATGTTCCTTGCAGCATCAACAGGGCTTTCTATAGCATTGGCATTTATGAGAGGACTTGCAGGAAAGAAAAAAACACTTGGAAATTTTTATGTGGATTATGTAAGGATTATAACAAGAATACTTCTTCCTGTGTGTATTGTAATATCCATATTTTATATTCAACAGGGTGTTCCACAGACATTATCAGCTAATAAAACAATTACTACTATAGAGGGAAAGCTCCAGGACATTCCAATGGGACCTGTAGCAAGCTTGGAATCAGTAAAACTATTTGGAACTAATGGAGGAGGATTCTTTGGTGCTAATTCAGCTCATCCATTTGAAAATCCAACACCACTTACAAATGCTTTTGAGATAATTTCATTTCTTCTTTTTGCAGGAGCAACTGTGGTATGTTTTGGACATATGATTAAAAAGAAGAAACAAGCTATATCTATATTTTCAGCTATGAGTGTGCTATTTGTAATTGGCGTTGTAATATGTTATGCAGCTGAAAAAGCAGGTAATCCTATACTTGGACGTTTGGGACTTAATCAAATTATGGGTAATATGGAAGGCAAGGAAGTTAGATTTGGAATACCTATGTCTGCACTTTTTACTACAGCTACTACGGCTACATCATGTGGTGCTGTTAATAACATGCATGATTCACTGACACCTATAGGTGGACTTGTGGCACTTGTAAACATGATGCTCAATGTAATATTTGGTGGAAAAGGTGTAGGGTTTATGAATATGATCATGTATGCGATACTTACTGTTTTTCTGTGTGGACTTATGGTAGGAAGAACTCCTGAATTTCTTTCAAAAAAAATTGAGGGAAAAGAAATCAAATTAATAGCACTTGCTATTATTATACATCCATTTTTGATATTGATGTTTTCAGCTTTAGCGCTAATTATGCCTCAGGGAATTGCAGGTATATCGAATCCAGGATTTCATGGATTTACGCAGATATTATATCAATTTTCAAGTTCAGCTGCAAACAATGGTTCTGGATTTGAGGGACTTTCAGATAACACCATGTTTTGGAATACAACTTCAGGCATAGTAATGTTTTTCGGAAGATATTTGTCTATGGTAATACTGCTTGCTGTATCAGCATCTTTAGCTTCAAAGAAGGCAATACCTGTAACTGCAGGTACATTTAAAACAGACAATGCGGTATTTACTATAACTTTAGTATTTATTGTCTTGATAATTGGTGCACTTACGTTTTTTCCAGCATTGTCTCTTGGACCTATTGCAGAACAGCTTACATTATGAATATAAAAAGGGAATGGTGTGATTATGAAAAATAAAATTAAAAAATCTAAGTTTATTACAAAGAGCATAATGAAAGATGCAATTGTAGAATCTTTAAAAAAATTAAATCCTAAATATATGATTAAAAATCCTGTTATGTTTGTAGTTGAAATTGGATTTTTAGTATCTTTGATAAGTACAATTTTTCCTAGTATATTCGGAGATAAGGGGAATAATCTGAGAATTTATGATTTTGTAGTAGCTTTAATTTTGTTTATAACAATATTGTTTGCAAACTTTGCAGAAGCAATAGCCGAAGGAAGAGGAAAAGCTCAAGCAGAAACTCTTAAAGAAACGCGAAAAGACACTTCTGCCAGATTACTTGGATCAGATGGCAATATAACTGTTATAAGTGCAAGTGAATTAAAAAAAGGTGATATAGTTTTAGTGGAAAATGGAGATATAATTCCAAATGATGGAGAAGTTGTTTGTGGTATAGCATCTGTAGATGAATCTGCAATAACTGGTGAATCAGCACCTGTTGTCAAAGAATCAGGAGGAGATTTTGCTTCAGTCACAGGAGGAACTAAAGTTGTAAGTGATTGGTTAAAAGTGAAAATTACAGCAACTCCCGGAGAATCCTTTTTGGATAAAATGATTAATCTTGTTGAGGGAGCATCAAGGCAGAAAACACCTAATGAAATTGCCCTTAATACTGTGCTTGTAAGTCTAACACTTATTTTTCTTATAGCACTTGTAGCACTTTATCCCATGGCTTCTTATACAGGGGTAAAACTTTCAATATCTACTCTTATAGCCCTTTTAGTTTGCCTTATACCAACTACAATAGGAGGACTGTTATCTGCAATTGGTATAGCTGGAATGGACAGAGTCACAAGATTTAATGTTATAGCTATGTCTGGAAAAGCAGTAGAATCTTGTGGTGATGTAGATACCATGATACTTGACAAGACTGGTACCATAACTTTTGGAAACAGGCTAGCTTCAGATTTTATTCCTGTAGAAGATGTATCTAAAGAAGAGCTTATAGACTATGCTGTTTTATGTTCTTTAAAGGATGATACGCCAGAGGGCAAATCTACAGTAGAACTTGGATATAAATTGAGTTCAAAAGTGGAAAAATCCCAATATGAGGATATGGAATTTGAAGAATTTACAGCACAGACTAGAATGAGTGGGGTTAATTTAAAGGATGGTACTTCTATAAAAAAAGGGGCCTATGATGCTATAAAAGATAGAGTGGAGAAATTAAAAGGAGCTATTCCAGATGGACTAGATGATATTGTAAACAAAGTAGCAAGCTTGGGAGGAACACCACTTGTAGTATGTGTTGATAATAAAATTTATGGAGTTATATATCTTAAAGATACTGTAAAGCCAGGTCTTGTGGAAAGATTTCAAAGGCTTCGTGAAATTGGAATCAAAACTATAATGTGTACTGGAGATAACCCACTTACGGCAGCAACTATTGCTAAAGAGGCAGGAGTGGATAGTTTTATTGCTGAATGCAAGCCAGAGGATAAAATAGAAGCTATAAAAAAAGAACAATCAGAAGGTAAAATTGTAGCAATGACAGGAGATGGAATAAATGATGCTCCGGCACTGGCTCAGGCAGATGTAGGGCTTGCTATGAATAGTGGTACCACTTCAGCTAAAGAGGCTGCCAACATGGTGGATTTAGATTCAGATCCAACCAAGATACTAGAAGTAGTTGAAATAGGAAAGCAGCTTTTAATAACAAGGGGAGCACTTACTACTTTTAGCATAGCTAATGATGTAGCTAAATATTTTGCTGTAATACCTGCTATGTTTGCAGTAGCTATACCTCAAATGCAGATAATGAATGTTATGAAATTGGCAACACCTTATAGTGCTATACTATCTGCGTTAATATTCAATGCCATAATAATACCTCTTTTAATACCTATTGCTATGAGAGGTGTAAAATATAGACCTATGAAATCAGAAACAATGCTTTTGAGGAATATGCTTATTTTTGGATTTGGAGGAATTATTGCTCCATTTATAGGAATAAAAATTATAGATTTACTAATAACTCCATTAGTTAGAATTCTTAATTTAGGTTAGATATTTTGAGAAAGGAAGGTCTTAATATGAAAATGCTCCAAAAATCTATTCGATTAACTGTTGTTTTTATGATAATTTGCGGTATTATATATCCACTTTTTATAACAGGTGTAGGTCAGGTATTTTTTCATAAACAGGCAAATGGCAGTATGATAAGGGTAAATGGCAAAGAGGTAGGCTCTGAACTAATAGGACAGAATTTTACAGATCCAAGTTTTTTTAGAGGAAGGGTTTCGTCTGTGAACTATAACACTTATACAAAGGCAGATTTGAAACCAGATAAAAGTGGAAAAGTAGCTTATACTGGTGTATCATCTGGATCTCAAAATTTGGCACCATCAAATAAGGTGCTGCAGGATAGGGTTAAAAAGGATTTAGATGATTTCTTAAAAACTCATCCAGGGGTAAAGAAAGAAGATATACCGACAGATCTCCTTACAAGTTCAGGATCTGGTCTTGATCCGGATATAAGTCCTAAAGCTGCAGAAATACAGATACCTGCTGTGTCAAAAGCAACAGGTATAAGTGAAGAAAATATTCGTAAGATAGTCCGTAAATATACGGAAGGCAAAACTTTTGGAATTTTAGGTGAGTCTAGAGTAAATGTACTAAAAGTTAATCTTGAAATAGCCTCGATTTTAAATAAATAAATTTTATTTTAATTGGAGAAGTAGGTGATAGTATCATGAAGAAGATGGGTGTTATAATATTATGTATAATTATTGTTGTATTTATAGTGTTTTTTGTAGAGAAAGATAATAATAAATATCCCTATATAGGTAAATATGAATGTCCCCAGAATAATACAATTTTAATACTTGATAAAAATAATAATTATACAATAATAAATAATTTATACAGAGGAGCCGTTTATACTAAAGGCAAGTATAGTATAGGAAATAACAATATGAAATTAATGTTAAAGAAAGGCGAGACGGTTTCCTATCCAAAGGAATATATTGAAGGAAAAATTGAGGGGGATAGAATTGAATTCAATAAATTTTATGAAAAACAAGTTACATTTTATCTAGAAAAATGAGAAAATAAATACGTGATACAAGTTCTATATGGAGGTGATTATTATAGATTATAATGAAAGGCCTAATCCATATCGTATTTTAAGCAAAGTGGAAAAAGAAGAGAGTGAAAGTGAGCGGGGAAAATTAAAAATATTTTTTGGATATGCTGCAGGAGTTGGAAAAACCTATTCAATGCTTAGAGAAGCCCATGACATTAAAAATTTGGGAAAAGATATAGTGATAGGTTATATTGAATCCCATGAAAGATTAGAAACTATGGATTTAACTAAAGGCCTTGAGATACTACCTGTTAAATATATAAATTACAGGGGTATAACTTTAAAAGAATTTGATTTAGATGCAGCGCTTGTTAGAAAACCAGAAGTGATGCTTGTAGATGAACTTGCTCATACTAATGCTAAAGGTAAAAGGCATAGAAAAAGATGGCAGGATATAGAGGAGCTTCTTGAAGCTGGAATTGATGTATATACTACGTTAAATGTTCAACACATTGAAAGTTTAAATGATGTAGTTGAAAGTATAACTCATATTTCAGTAAGAGAAACTATTCCAGACAAAGTATTTGATAACGCGGATAAAGTTGAAATTATAGATATAGAACCAGATGAACTTTTAAAGCGTTTTAGCGATGGTAAAGTATATGCGAGAGATCAGGTAAAGAGTGCCTTTCATAATTTTTTTACTAAAAGCAATTTATATGCTTTAAGGGAAATTGCCCTTAGAAAAACGGCTGATAGGGTAAACTATGAAATTGAAACTGCAAGGCTTTCAAAAGGTCAGATTACTGTAGTACCTGCTTCCGATCAAATACTTGCATGCATAAGTTCATCACCTTCATCTCTCCGGGTTATACGAACAGCTGCAAGGATGGCAGAAGTTTATCATTCAAAGTGGATAGTGGTATATGTAGAAACTACTAAATCTCAGAGGTTAAGTAAACAGGATAGAGAAAGGCTCAATTCATATTTTAAATTAGGAGAGCAATTAGGAGGAGAAGTAGTTACAATATATGGTAATGACATAGCAGATCAGGTTATACAATATGCAAAGTTTAGAAATATAACTAAGATAATAATAGGTAAGAACAATAAAAAAACAAGTAAGATGTTTCACTTTTATGCAAAAGATGTAGTAGATAAACTTATGGATTCTAATTCTTATATTGATGTTTATGTGATACCAAATTCACTATATGATAGGAAAAGCGACAAGATTACTAAGAAATTTAGTAAAGAATTTAGTTTGTCCTTAAAGGAAGCTATTAAAGCTGCCTTAATTTTATCAATAGTAACTTGTGTTGCTATGATTTTTGACTATATGGGTTTTTCAGAAGCCAATGTTATTATGATTTTTATTTTAGGTGTTATAATTGTATATATGCAGACTAAGGGTTACTTAATGGGTATAATATCTTCTTTAGTAGGTGTATCTATATTTAATTATTTATTTGTTCAGCCCAAGAGGTCTTTTCATTTTTATGATAAAAATTATTTGATTACATTTATAGTGATGCTTATTGAGTCATTTATAATAGGAAATTTGACAAATAAGATCCAGCAGGATGCAGATGAGTCCTATACTAGGGAAAAGAGAACACAGACATTGTACAGGGTGACAAGTAAACTTTTAAGCGCAGTTGGAAATTCTGATGTAGTTTCCATAGCTATAAAATATCTATCAAGACTTGTGGACAGGACGGTGGTGTGTTATCTATCTATAGATAACAAGCTTTCAACTCCTTTTGTATATTATTTGGATGAATTAAAAAAAGATGACTTAATTTTAAATAAAGATGAAGCTGCTGTAGCTTACTGGAGTTTTTTGAAAGGCAAGGAAGCTGGTTCTGGTACAGATACATTTTATAGGGCAAGGGGATACTATATTCCAATAAAAGTGCAAAATAAGACATTAGGAGTTATTGGAGTTTCCTGTGAAAAAGACTTTTTAAGCTATGATCAAAAGTTTATTGTAGAAACTGTAACGGGTCAAATGGCTATTGCACTTGATAGAGAAATACTTGTAGAACAGCAGGAGAAATCTAAAGTGGAAATTGAACGTGAGAGACTTAGAAGCAATCTTTTAAGATCTATTTCGCATGATTTAAGAAGTCCCCTTGCAGGAATTAAGGGAGCAGTAAGTACTATTATAGAAAATGGTAAATTTATACCAGAAAAGACTAAGGAAGACTTGCTAAATGGGATTTATGATGATACGGAATGGCTTATAAGTCTTGTAGAGAATCTCCTTAGTATGACTAAATTTGATGAGGGAAATATGAAAATCAATAAAAATCTAGAACTGGTGGAGGAAGTAGTATCAGAGGCAGTTCAAAGAAGTTCTAAATATTTTAAAGACCATAAAATAAAGGTAGATGTTCCAAAGAAACTTATAATGGTTCCTATGGATGGAAATTTAATTGAGCAAGTACTTATAAATTTAATTCAGAATGCTGCAAAATTTTCTAAAAAACAATCGTTTATACAAATAAAAGTTTATGAAAGTGTAGACAATGTATTTTTTGAAGTCATAGATGATGGAATAGGAATATCAGATAAAATATTGCCCCATATATTTGATAGATTTTTTACCAATGGCAGCAATATGGCAGATTCAAGACGCGGCGTGGGACTTGGACTTACCATTTGTAAATCCATAGTTGAGGCCCATTGTGGTACAATTGAAGCTGAAAACAGAAAAGAAGGAGGGGCTATTTTTAGATTTAACATTCCTAAAGGGGAAAGTAGTAATGAGTTAATGTAAGGAGGAAGAGTGATGGATAGTAAGCCTTATATTCTTGTAATTGAAGACGACAGGCCAATAAGAAATTTTATTAAAGCAGCTTTATCTTCCCAGGGATATAAATATATTGAAACAGATAAGGGAAATGAAGGCATTTCTCTTGTAATGTCATACAATCCTGATCTTATAATATTAGATTTGGGTCTTCCAGATATTGATGGAATTGAAGTTATAGAAAAAGTAAGAGAATGGTCCAATATTCCCATTATAGTTGTATCTGCAAGAGGAAATGAAAGGCAGAAAGTTGAAGCACTTGATAAGGGTGCAGATGATTATTTAACTAAACCCTTTAGTATAAGTGAATTGCTTGCTAGAATTCGTGTGTCTTTAAGACACCTTGTTGTAAGCAAGGATCAACATGAGGTATTAAATAATTTTAAAGTTAAAAAGTTATTTATAGATTTTGATAAAAGACGTGTAACTGTAGAAGGTAAAGAGATACATTTAACTCCTATAGAGTATAAAATAATGGCACTTTTATGTAAGTATTCAGGGAAAGTGCTGACTCATAATTTTATTATTCGTGAAATATGGGGTTCATCCTTGGGAAGTGAAACCAAATCATTAAGGGTGTTTATGGCAAATTTGAGACGAAAGATAGAAAAAGATCCTGCACAACCTGAGTATATATACACAGAGGTTGGAGTAGGCTACAGGCTTGCAGATGAGTAGTATAAGAGTATGTTAAAATTGAATTTAATTGCTAAAATTAATAAATTAAATTTTGCATATTAAAAATTACAAAGTAATTTAGTTGACAATTGACAGAGGACAGAGGACAGAGGACAATGAAGGTGAGTTTTCCTCCTTACGTCAGAAAACTAATTTATTTTTAAGCTTGTTTTCCTAATGCAAAACATCGCTTAAGCAGGCTCTAAAATCTGTGATTTTCAGATAATTACTTGCTCAGAAAGTACTTCTTAGAAACAAAAAACATGAGTTCCTTTTAAATTAAAGATTTTTCGTAGTTCAGCGGAGAAAAATACTCCTTCACTGTCCTCTGTCAATTGTCCTCTGTCCTCTCAAAAAAATTGCTTCACAATTTGCTTAAACTGTGAAAGATGAGCCAAGTTATGTCTTGATATATCTATTTTAGGTCATTAAGTTGTTTTTTTAGGTCATGAATTTGATCTTTTTTATCCTGAATTGACTCGAGGTACTGCTTCTGGGCTGC
>DAIMMR010000129.1:0-9303 GCA_036720575.1 Clostridium sp. | reverse complement strand
GTTAACTTGAAAGAAATTCAGGTGTTTTTGAACATGACAAAAAGACCTATTAAAATGAGGTCAAAAAAAGAGACTTATATTATTTATAATTAAAAATCAACTTATTTTCGGTGATATCTCTTGACTTACTTTTGTTACTTCAAAGCCTTGAGCTTGAAGAAATAAAATAATTCTATCTATATCAGGTTGAAAATGTCGAGAAGTGTTTTCTCTTTTTAGATATTTTTCATAAATAGAATTATCAAAGGCTTCATTTTTTAAAAGCATATTATAAATACAGGTTAAAAGCATTCTTGCTATAGCAATAATTGCTCTTTTGTGCCCACGTCTTTTCTTTATACTTTCATAACGATATTTAAAGTATGGGCAGGACTTGTTTTTTATTGCTGCATTAGCACACTGAATAAGTATTGGCTTTAAATAAGCTCCGGCACGGCTTATACGAACACTTTTCTTTTTGCCAGCACTTTCATTATTTTGTGGTGTAAGACCTGCCCAAGAACACAGATGTTTAGCATCTGGAAAGACTGACATATCCACTCCAATTTCAGAAATTATAGTTGTAGCAGATTGTGTAGTTATCCCAGGGGCAGAAGCAATAAGCTCAATTTGTGACTTAAATTCACTTGAAATTAATGAAATGGCAGTATCAAGTTGAGAAATACAATTGTTAATATAATCATAATGATTCAAGCATACAGACATCTTTGCTGTTTGATTTTTAGAGATGCTTCCTTGCATAGCAATCTTAATTTCGTCAGCCTTAGATAACATACTCTTGTGTAGAAATTGAGTATAGTCTATATCTAATTTATCAGGATGCTCCATGGCATATTTAATTATAGCTGATGATGATTTACCAAAGGTATCTGATACTACGCTTGAAATCATGATATTTGAAACTGTTAATGAATTTTGGAATCTGTTTTTCTCACTTGAACGGAAATTTGTAAGTTTAAAGCGATAGCGCATAAGGTCTCGTAGTTCTCTTATGGCCTTTGGAGGAATAAAACTTCCTTTAACTAATCCATGCTTATGTAAGTCTGCAAGCCATAGAGAATCTTTTTTATCAGTTTTTTTGCCGGGAATGTTTTTAACGTACTTTGGGTTAGCCAGAGTAATATTACAGGAATCTTCAAGTATGTTATAGATAGGTATCCAGTACTTTCCGGTGCTTTCCATACAAACTTCTTTACAGTTATGCTCAGATAACCACTCTTTTAAATGGAAAAGATTCTTTGAGTAAGTACTGAATTGTTTGGTTGCATAGGTAGTGATGTTATTCTCATTGGTTGATGTTACAGTTGCAACTACAAATTTTTTGTGAACATCAATACCGCAACAAATAGGATAAACGATTTTTAACATTTATATCACCTACAAATAAAAAAATAAAGTACACAGGTGTTGACTGAATACTCATACTTTTAAACGGTCTTTGTTTAAACAAAGATTAACTTACGTGCCCTAGGGCACACTTATTTGTACTTAAAAGAGTAATCGGCACATGTTATTATACGGATTACAGTGAAGTGCAATCACACTCACCCCGCCGTGCTCTGTAGTACACCTGTATACTTGTCTATATTATTCACAGTAATTGGTAATTTTAATCACTCTTTCATTAATTTTTGTGCCTTGAGCACAGCGAAAGGAATGAATGTTATTATGATAAATATTCATGCAAGAGTAAAACACCTTATTCAAAAATATTGGACAAGAAATCCAGCAAAAATCATTGCTTATTTGGGAATCAATTTACTATATGAAGATTTAGGAGAAGAGACTAAGGGGTTTTACATTAATTTATTGACAAATAAATATATAGTAGTAAATTCTAACCTAGATGAAGATGAAATAAGAATTATTTTAGCGCATGAACTAGGACATGCTATGCTCCATTATCACAAGTCTACTTGCTATCTAAGAGAATATACATTATTCCCAAGAGGCAGAACTGAAAATGAAGCCAATAAGTTTGCTGCTGAATTATTGATCAATGAAAAAGAGCTAGATGAATTTTTATTGTCAGATAATATATGTGTTGACCAATTAGCTTGCTATTACGGTGTTCCTAAGAAACTGATTGAGTATAAATTTAATAAATATATATAACAAACATGTAGGAAAGGATGAGGTTAAATGGAAATCAAAGAAAAAATACAAGCGCTATCAGATAGAGCCGAAACGCTGGTAAATCAAATAAAAACAGAGGAGGCAACTAAACAATCATTAATATTACCATTTTTCCAAATGTTAGGGTATGATGTATTTAACCCACTTGAATTTTGTCCTGAATTTGATGCTGATTATGGAGTAAAAAAAGGCGAAAAGGTTGATTATGCTATTCTTATAAATGGTACCCCTACAATTCTTATAGAAGCAAAAGAATGCAATGATAACCTCGATAAACATGGATCACAACTTTTTAGATATTACACTACATCATCAGCAAAATTTGGAGTATTGACAAATGGAATAAAATATAGATTTTTCACTGATTTAGATGAACCAAATAAAATGGATGAGAAACCGTTTTTTGAAATTGATTTATTTGATTTAAAAGATAGTTCTATTAAATACTTAGAAGGCTTTTCAAAAGATGAGTTGGATGTGGATGCAATTGTTAACTCAGCATCAGAATTAAAATATACAAGTCTTATAAAAGATTTTTTTAAAAAACAAATGGAAAAACCATCTGAAGATTTTGCTAATTATATATTAGGTGAAATTTACGAAGGCAGAAGAACTTCCTCCATCATAGAAAAATTTATTCCAATAGTTAAAAAATCGCTTAATCAATTTATAAATGAAACCATGAGCAATAAATTCAGAGAAACATTAAAAGGAACAGATTCAGAAGTTAATAATACATCAAAAGAAGAAATTGCTGTTACAGATGATATTGTTGAAGATAAACACGAAATTCTGACTACAGTTGAAGAACTTGAAGCATACGCAATAATAAAATCAATTCTTAGAAATACTATCGATTTATCACATATTACATATAAAGATACTGAATCATATTTTGGAGTCTTATTTGATGGTAATACAAGAAAGTGGATCTGCAGGTTATCTCTTAACGTAAAAAAAATACTGACATTACCTAATGAAGATAAAACTCATACAAAATACGAATTAAATTCTTTAGATGATTTATACTCATATTCAGATAGATTGATTGAAGTATTAAATAGATATATTGATTAAATAAAGACTAAATTTAGTATAAATCCACTAAACCCAGATTATACTAAATTATAGAAGGGAATGGTCTTATGAGTGATTTAGAAAATAATAATTTTGAATCTCCTTTTGAAAAAATTAAAAAAATCAGTAAAAAAGGCACTGAATATTGGTATGCCAGAGAACTGATGGTTGAACTTGAGTATCAAAGCTATAGAAATTTTTTACCAGTCATAAAGAAAGCTATTAAATCTTGTGAAAATAGCCATGAGAACGAATCAGACCATTTTGCGCAAGTACACAAAATGGTAGCAATCGGGAGCAATTCAAAGAGAAAGGTAGAGGATTATTGTTTAACTCGCTATGCCTGTTATTTAATAGTACAAAATTCTGATCCTAGCAAAAAATCAGTTGCATTAGGTCAAACTTATTTTGCAATACAAACTAGAAAACAAGAAATTACAGATAAACAAAGGGATGAAACAAGAAGATTAGCTCTGAGACATGAAGTTAAAAAGCATAATAAAAATTTAGCTACTGCCGCCAATAATGCAGGTGTGAAAACTAAAATTGAATATGCTATATTTCAAAATCATGGTTATAAAGGGCTTTATAATGAAATGGATTGTAAAGAAATAAAAAACTATAAAAAATTAAAAAAATCTGAACAATTATTAGATCACATGGGTAGTACAGAATTAGCTGCAAATCTATTTCGTGCAACACAAGCAGAAGAAAAATTAAAAAGAGAAAACATAATTAATAAAAATGATGCCAATAAAGCTCACTATCATGTTGGTAAAAAAGTTAGACAAACTATTGAAGATCTCGGAGGTACTATGCCTGAAGACTTGCCAGTAGAAGAAGATATAAGAAAGCTTGAACGCAAATATAAAGATATATCATCCATCAAAGAAAACGACGAACAGAATAAATTTCCAGAAAAATAATATAACTAGTTGTTAAAACATAATAATTCATATTAAAAAAATTAAATAGGAGCTAATACTCCTATATATTTTTTAATTTTAATCAGAACATCAGTTTGTAATAAGGAGGCACTTATGTAATGAAAAAGCGCAGACAAAATGGAGAAGGATCTATATACCAGAGAAAAGACGGCAGGTGGGCTGCATCTTTCACTGTGGGAATTAACCCTTTAACAGGAAAACCAAAAAGGAAAGTATTATATGCAATGTCTGAAAAAGAAATAATTAAAAAAGTAAGAAAGTTCACCAGAGACTTTGAAAGAATTGACTTTGCCAAAGAAGAATTGACGCTAAAGCAGTGGATTAACATTTGGTTAATTGAATATAAAAAGAATAGTTTAAAGCCAAGGTCATTCCAAAGATATTATGGAATCTATAAAAACTATATTGAAACATCAGCTATAGGAGATAGCAAACTTAAAGATTTAAAGGCAAGCCAGATACAAGAATTTATCAATTGCATTGATACTTCAGCAAATAATATAAAATATATAGTGAGATTAATCAAATCATCACTAACCGAAGCTCTTAACCAGGATTATATTGTTAAAAATCCATGCAATGCCGTTGTCCTCCCTCATATCAAGAAAATAAAAAAGAAGAAATTTTTAACTATAGATGAGCAAAATAAACTAACAAAATATTTATTAGAGCATATACACGAGGGCTATAATCTCATGATTTATTTTGATTTATCTACTGGATTAAGGGAGGGTGAACTTCTAGGTCTTGAATGGCATAAGATCAATTTTAAAGAAGATACGATATATGTTAATGAAACTTATAGCAAGCAAGCTATATATAACGAAAATAACGAAGTTACTGGTTATGTAAAAACTCTTGCAGATACCAAAAATGATGAAGTAAGATATGTACCAATTCCTAAAAAATTATTTAGTTTATTAAAATCTAAACACAAAGAATTTTTAAAAGAGAAAGTTAAAAATCCTAAAAAATATAAAAAAATGGACCTGGTATTTTGCAATAAGAATGGAGATTTTTTAAATGACAAGACTCCACTCAGAGCAGTAAAAAAAGTATATAAAAAATTAAATATATCCAGTGATTTGACCTTCCATAGTTTAAGACATACATATGCTACTAGACTTTACGAACAAAGTGGTGACTTAAATGTAATTCAAGCTCTACTTGGGCATATAGACATAGACACTACACGAAAAACTTATGTCCATGTATCTGAAGAACGAAAAAAAGAAGCAACCAGTTTACTGGATAACTTCCTTGATTGACTACATTTATTTTACTACAATTTTTACTACAGTTAGTACTACAATTATAGTAACTTTTAATAACTCTTAATGATACGTCATTTCTCTAAAGCCTTGATTTTACGCCATTCATAAAGCTTAATGCATTTTAATAAAACCTATGGCGGAGAAAGAGGGATTTGAATAATAAAAATCTGGTACACTTTGATATATCTAAACTTATAGAAATATATTAATCAAATTACTACAGTTTTTACTACGTTATCAATTAATTTTAATAAACATTAAAGAAACTTCAGTTAAAATTCAATTGGAGTTTTTACCTAATTATAATATATAATAAATGAACTGTCTTAAAAAGCCCTGGTGTTTGCCAGAGCTTTTATTATAAAAATTTTTATTTAAAGAATACCTTATATTTTAATTAAAATTGTTTCCTATGTTATTGTATGCGACCTAAAAATTTTGGTCATACTATTATTATAGTTATTCCTTTCAAATTTTTTAGCTGGCCTTTGGTCAGCTTTTTACATTTTCCTTATAGGTAGTCTAAAATTATCTAAAATGCGAAATTAATACCTCTATGGCTCATAGTTTCAATTCCTTATAGGTAGTCTAAAATTCCATCCAATTATTATTATAACAGGGTTCATGAAAATATCAATATAATTAGGAACCAAGTATAAAATATGGTAACTCGGACATAATGCTTAATACCATGAAAATAATTATTTCACCAAATAGTTTTGATTGGTAAAAGCCCTGGATTGGTCTGGGGCTTTTATTTATCTTTTTATTGGTCTATAACCTGCAGTTTGTATCTCTGCATTAAAATTATTTCAAATTTTTATTGTAAAATATTTTTTATAAAGTCAACTGCATAAGTAGTTTTTATTACAAAAATAAATGTTAATACTAAAATTATAAAATTGATACCTATATATATAAACCAATATTTATTAAAAACTTTAACATTACCACTTATTCCATATTCAGGCATATGTTTAGGCAATACTATTTTGCTAAACATTTTAAGATGTTCTGTATAATCATTTTGAATATCATTAATTCTTTTCTTATAATATGGAATAGTTAGACTTGCATTCAAAAAAATAAATATTCCATAAGCCATAGCTGAAATTTTTAATATATATATATTACCTTTAGTCAAATACCCAATTGCTGCTCCTAATATTACCCCAATTGTTGCTAGAAAGTTTTTATTCATATTACCAATTAGATCGCTAATTTCATCCGAAATTTCTTTTAATTTATTAGAAACCATTTCTCTAACTTTGTGAGTTTCTGTAAAATATTCTTTAACATTATTTTTAAGATAAATATCAAAATTATTTTTGACAGATTTATATATATCTTCTGAATTAATTAATATTAATTGATAATATGAGCTTTCACATTCTTCACATAGAAATATAGTCATTAAATTTCTTAACATACTCAATTTATCAGAGTTATTACCTTCATATGCCCAATTATATTGTTTAAATAAAAAGTATACCATGTTGTTATCATATACTATATTATCCATATAATATATTTTTATCTTTTTATACCCATTTATATAGCTACATATCTTATTATTTTCTTTATTAGTGTAATTAGCAATAAATGGTATAGCTAAATTTACAGTCATATAAAGAAAATATTGTTTAAGCTCGTAATTATAAATAAAATCATCCTCAGAAAAATTAAAATACATATATTCTGGGCATAACCATTCAGGACAATCTATCCAATTACATTGCTCATTTCGCATTCGAATAATTTTTTTATATAATTCCATATCTAAAATAGAATTAAATTTATTTTTTATATAATTTTCTAATTCTATAATTTTATTTCCACCAATAATTAAAACTAAATCATTATAAAATAATATTGTTTTATTGAAAATAATAATTATTGTTTTTTGAGTCTGTGAATATAACTCATTTTCTAAATTTCTATATGATAATAAGTTTACATATTCTAAAAACATTTTATCAGTAAAAAATAAGTTTATATTAAATTTATCCTTAAATTCAGAGTTAAGAATTTTATTTTTAAGAATATTTTTATTTATATTCAATTCAACATTTATTGTTTCATGTGCAATAAACATTTCTTCAATATATTCATTTGCATACTGTTTATTAAATTTATCTGATATAATAAACGGGGTTGGTTCATTTATATGACTAAAAATTATTTTTAATGATGAATCAAAAATAAGAAACAAATTTTCAAAATTATAATTTATGATATTTCTTATTTCAGAACTAATGCATTGTTTTCTGTAAATAAAGTAATTTGCATTTTCTGTAAATTTTAAGTTATCTACATTTCCCCAGTCCATATAAGCTAAAAATTTATTTAATTCAGCTATCACCCCATTCATATTATCACTCCATATTATTACTCATAAAATTTACTTGGTTACAACCTCAGAATAATTAGATATATTTTTTATTATTATATCCATTTTATCATCATCTTCATGCTTTTTTATGTCAAATTTTTCCTTGTCTTGTGAGGTATCAAAATCAATATTTATTTCAACATTTGTATCTGTTTTTATTTTTTTTCTTCTAACATGAGTATCCACCCATTGTTTATCAATATTAAATTTTAGATCTCCTAAATTTTCTGATATATAAGAAATATACTCATTTCTTTTTTCCTCGTTATCGCCAAAAACTTCTTCAGCAAACGATTTAATATTAATTTCCTCAGCACTTTTTAATGTTGAGAATAGATGCGACCTAATATCTTCCGATTTTTCGATATTACTACTATAATTTTTTTCAATAAATTTTTGAGTATACGCTTTAAACATCCTTGTGTTATCTCGATCCGTTTTTGTTAGCTTGCAATGCAAAAAAGTATTAGAAAAGAAATCTGCAACCATATCATCTTTCTTTGACTTTACAGCTTGCTTATCCAATAATATTATATCATAATCATTTTGGGGATTATCTGGTCTTACAAAGACACATTTCTGAAGCTTTTGCTTATTATTCGGAATTCCATCACTACTTACAATCACTTTTATTTTCTTTTTTCCACCATCTACATTTTCAACTTTAGTTTGTATCAATTTACTAAAATCCATTTTAAGCAATGCAATGTTTTTTCATTATTAACTGAATAAATACATACTGCAAAATTTGCGGGAGATATATTGCTGTTTTTCATAGCATCAAATAAATATTTTGCTATTTCCTTTGATTCAGATACAAATTTATTATCAGGTGATTCAATTATATTTTTACAGCATTCTTTTACTACATTAATGTTACCATCAAATTTTGCAATTCTTGTGCTTTCATCATTGATAGAATTTTTAATATGTCTTTCAAAAAGTAAATATATATCCTCCGTTAGTTCTAACGGAAAGTCAATTAGTACTGGGTTTTCTTTTCTATTATCTAAAATATGTATTATTGCTTTTTCAATTATTAATTCTGAGACATTTCGCATATCCATAATATATACCTCCAATATATATTTATTCTTGCACCTTCAAAAACATTATTATATAATGGAGATAGTCAAATGATTTGAAAGCACTTACCTATCCATAAGTTTAATGGGCTTATGATAGGTTTTTTCTTTAGTATAGGACATGCTTACCAAATATTCAACAAATTCGACAAAAATATACTTAATTCACCGTAATTACATTATTTGTTATTTATATTGTATATATTCTACGTATAATTAAAAATTCCTTTAAACTTTCAAAAAAATAGTATGATCATTAATCAATCATACTATTTGGAGTGTGGATTCGAAAAAAATTAAATTATATTGGTTGTAAAAAATCAGTTAAGGCAATTAACCTTATAAGTATATGATATATGATTTTATAAGACATGTAAATGGTTTCAGACATA
>DAIMMR010000128.1:0-9381 GCA_036720575.1 Clostridium sp. | reverse complement strand
TTTTCGAGTTAATTTTCGCATAATTTTATTTGTTTAAGAGTATTTCTTCAAGTTCCACATTCTCTTTAAAATCATACAAAGCCATACTTCTTAGTGTAAAATAGCTGTTGTAGGTATCTCTAATGGCAGAGTAGTAACGTTGCAAAGCATTGTTTTGCTCACTTTGGGCTGCGGTGAGTTCGTACACGGAAACTTTGCCCAATGAGAATTTCTGTATCAACATCCGATACTGTTCTTGAGAGAGATTGTAAGCCTTTTCAGCTGTCAGCCAAAGTTTCACGGAATGATTATAGCTATTTACACTCTCTTTCACTTCGTTTTCAAATTCACGCATCTGCTTGTCTATTGTAAGTTTACTTGACTCATAATTGTTCTCAGCTATTTTAATGCGATTACTATTGATGCCCCACTGAAAAACAGGTATTTGAAAACCAACAACTATAGATTGTCTTGTATTGCCTTTACGATAAGCATCCGCGAAAGTTTCAGCATATTGATTTACACCATAATTCAAACTGATATTTCCGTTAAAACGATTACTTAATTTGGTGGAAAACAAACTTCGCTCTGCTTCCAATTTTTGAATTTCTTGTTGCTTAAAAAAAGGGTTGTTCAGCTCCACATAAAACATTACGTTTTGAATATCAATACCTAATGGTACATTAAATTCAGGTATTGTTACATCTACATCGCTAATTCCCAAAAACAAGGAAAGACGTTCTCGCGCCTCAACGTAACTTTTATTTGCATTTTCATATGTATATTGTGCATTTAACGATTGAAGTTCTATCTGCTTAAGGTCGTACTCCGTAATGTGTCCATTATCTAATTTAATGTGGGCAAGTTGCAGAAGGGTGTCGTTATTCTGTGTGGTTTGTAATGCCAAATCTTGTTCCATTTTACTAATCAATCCATTCATATAAAGGCTTAAGGCTTTTTGCTGAATTTCAGAAAGTTTAGTACAATATTGTTTGATTGCTACTTTATTTTTGGCAAATTCTATTTCTTTTTCAAGCCTATACATTTTCCCTCCTCCCAACAACTGTTGCGAATAGCCAATGGAAAAAGGTGTGGTACTAAAGCTATTTCGTTTTCGTGAAAATTCATTCAAGTAATTTATATTGCTCCCGATGTAGATTTCACCTCCGGTAAAACCCACTTTTTGACGCACTGAAATACCGGCACTGCTAGTGTTAGAATAATCTTCTACAGATGAATAACTCCCATCTGATGGTTCTTGCAACAAACGTAAAGACCTATTAAAATTAACAGGATTCATGTTTAGCATTAGTGTAGGTAGAAAACTCTTTTTGTAATTTTCAAATTGAAGGATTTCATTTTGAAAATTGATTTTTTCTATTTGTGCAGTAGGTGACTCCAAAGATAATTTATTAATAACATCATCCAATGTTATTAATCTCGTTCCATTTATGTCTTGACTGTACGCGCTCACACAGCATGAAAAAAAGATTATTAGACAAGATATGTAATATAAAATCAGTCGCAAAATATTAGTATTATTTAATTAAGATATAAGAACCTAAAAACTTTCTAAATACATTATTATTCAAGTAATAAATTCACAAATAATCAATTGAATACATGTTAAATTATTTAATCCCGATTATAGAATCATTTACATGATTTTTGTTAATTGATATAAAGACTGTTTTGTTAAATTTTTCATAGATCATAAAATTTAAATAAAGATTTATGTTGCAAATATAATGAATTGTTTTTTAATATGCTATTTTTTTAATATTTTTTTTGTTTATTATTTATAATATTTAAAGTTGGGAAAAACCACATTATATTTTTCAAAAACTACAATACATTTAAAATAGCGTATTTCCTGACCTCCTCCAATTATTCGGACACAGCTAAATTAGAGTCTACCCAGTAATTTAACACTTCAAATTCAACCTGTTCCGGCGTTCTGTCCTGTTAAGAACTATGTTGACGATTGATGTTTAATCTCTACGCCATGACTCTATTTTAGCCCTTGAATCTTGCAAAGATAAGAACCAATTTGTATTTAAACACTGATCCCTGAAACTTCCGTTAAAAGATTCTATAAATGGATTATCAGTGGCTTTCCCGTAGCGGGAAAAATCCAACGCCACTTTATTCTCATAAGCCCAACGGTCTAATTCTTTTGAAATCATCTATAATAAATAGTGATCTGAACTTCTGCCCGTTACACAACGCATCGGATACAAAATCCATGCTCCAGCATTGATATATCTCTTTTACTGCCGGAAATTTTCTCTGTGTATCCCAGCTCTGCTTCTACGGTGACGCTTTGAACGTAGGTTTAATCCTTCCGCTTTATAAAGCCGATAAACACGCTTATGATTGTCCTTAAAGCCTTCTCAACGAAGCAATATAAATTTGCGCCAAAAGCCATATCGTATTCTTGTATGCATATTTCATGTTTTCACATACAAAGAAGTTCTTCGTTTTTAGGTTTGGCTTCATAATACCATACTGAACGATGATGCATAACTGCAGCAGTTGCTTTTTGGAAAGAAACCTTATATCTATCTATTAAATCCATAGATGCTTCACGTAACTGGGATGGCGTATTTTATTTCAATAAAGAAGAATAAATTTCACCCATCTTGTAATTGAATTTCTTCGAGGAAAAAACTTCTAAAAAACGTTGACGTCCAGCATACCCCATTTCAAGACATTCATTAGTATGTGTTAACATGAATTCTATTTTTTCTGCTAAATTTTGAATTGATTGATCTGGTTGATCAAATGATAAATCAGCCAAAAGTCCTGTGTAACCATCTTCTATGATTTCAGCAGGTCCCGTAGTTTTAAAAGCAATAACAGGCAATTGATGCATCATCATTTCTAATATTACATAACCAAATTCCTCATATAGAGATGGAACAACACCTATATCAGCTACTGATAAAAGTTTATATAATCTATCCTTATTAACGAAACCTGTAAATGTAATATTAGTATATAAATCTTGAACAAAATCCATTGTTGCTTGAAATTCTCCTTTACCAGCTATGAATAAGTGAAAATCGAAAGATTTTTTCTTTAGAATTGTTAAAGATTGCAACAAACATTGTAGTCCTTTAATTTCATCTAATCTACCTGCAAATATTATGATTTTATTTAATGTTGTTATTCCTAATTCTTTTTTTAATTCTGATTGAGATGAAAAATTTAAATTAATTGAATCGTTTAAAGCATTATAAACCATTACATTTTTATCTTTTGTTAAATGATAAATTTCATTATTCAAAAGGTATGAGTGTTTTGATACAGAAATGACCTTATCTACAAATTGACCTATCATTTCTTTAACTGTATTTACCTCTTTTCTAATAGAAAAATATTCTGGAAGTTCATCATATGATTCTTTAGAATTTATAATTTTAAGTAAAATATCTACTTTTCCTTTTAGCAAAAATAAAGACTGGGAATAATGGATTGTGAGAATAATCTTTCCTTTTAAATATTTTTTTATAGACTTTGCTAAAAAAAAAGAATCCAAAAAATTAAGATGATAGATATTATTAGCATTTTTATCAACAAAATGACTTAATAAACGTATTACGTTGGTATGATAATTTTCTAGATTGATATTGCTGAAGGGAACTAGAATTGGGTTAGGGAATATAAATATTTTAACACCATCTCTATAAATAACAGATAATTCTGTTACTTGATCTGAATTTAAATGTACAATGTGTAATCTACAATTATTAATCTTTAAATTTCGTAATTGGTTGATATACGTTCCTACACCGTATTCTGCGCCTTTACTTGTATGAGTAAATATATATATGTCCATTTATTATATAATTCGCAATTGGATATTACTCTCTATCAGACTATTTGTCTTTCAAGGTGTAATTTATTCATCCTTATCGTTTAGTAACAACTTTATGCCTAATCCACTCAATCCATTATATAGATTAATTGGTACTAAAGGAAACTGAGTTATAGAAATCGTACCAAGCATACTATCAGGTAGTTTGATAGGATTTAAAGAAAATCGTCCTTTCTCTAGAATATCTTTAATAGTCCTTAATTTTTTAAGCATTGAAATATTATTTTTTTCAATAGACTCTTCGAGGATTGAGTGTAATTTCCAAAGATAGTCATTTGGAAAAGGTAATATATTTGTCTTTGCACATGAAGACGTTAATCTAACTATAATGTAACTAAGAACATCGGTTAAATCTGGATGAGTTGATAATTCTTTTAAATCTTTATTTAAGATATATCTATCGAGATCATATAAAATTTCATCAGGATCACCTTCTAACAACTGATTTTGCAAAATATATTCTACTCCCCATCCAATACCGCAGACCCCTCTTTCCATATCCAATGAATAAATCTTATTAATTGAAGAGAATATATCATCTATGGTTTCTAATACAATTTCTTCATTGATCTCATTTCTGTATTGTTGAAAATAATGAGTTAGGAATAGTAGACAGCCTGTCTTTCCGTAATATAAACCATATTCTTTAAGATAAAAAATATTTAAAATTAAATGATTAAATATTTTTTTAACATCCATCTCCATAAAGGTTTCTTATTTTAAATGTTTAGAATAATCAATATGAAATATAGCTAAATAAATAGGTTTTAATAATCAATAATGAAGCATTTCGAATAAAAAACAAAAATTATACATTTTCTCAGAGAAACTAGTTTCTCTGAGAAAATTCGTCTTAAAAATTACCATATATCATGATCGGTGCTGGATATTTTCTGTTTACCATAATAGTATCAGATTCAAAAACACAACAATTTTTCTTGAGTATAATTAGGACATTGCGAAGTTAACATTGAACGTAATGTTTTTTTTGTGTAAATTCTTTTGTCTTTTTTGCTTTTTAAATAAAAACACTTATCGTACTATCGTTAGTAAATACTGAGGCTATTCATCTGACAAAAATTTTTGTAATGCTTTTCATCTTAAATTGATTCGATACAAGCAAATAATGAGACTGCATCATAAGTAAATTACTATCAATCAATATACTGAATAAATATTTAGAGAAATGAAGTATCTAAAATATTGACAAAATAGACATTTCTCTACGTTCAACCTAACAAAATCGAACAATAGATTTACTTTGATACATTCACCAAATATTTAAACAAGTTAAAGTTATGATTTGTGTTTAATTATAACTTTATTTAAGGATCAATTTAACTTTATCTTTTGCTAGTCTGTTTTTTGCTACATTTAAGAAATTATATTAAGCAAATTTAATAAAATCCTCCATAACCATAATCACGATATTCGCCATTATAGTACAAAGAATGAGTTGCGTAATTATAACTTCTTGCGTTATCTTTATCTTCTTGACTTAATTCACCGCCATAACTCGGGGTATGACTATGCACTACCTGCCTAGTGTTGTCATCTAATTTTAGATTAACTTGATCGGCCTTATGGTCGGTATATAATTTGGCAGTACCATCATAGTTTATAGACATTCCCCATTCTACTTGAGAATATTGAGCAACGAATCCAAACATACTTTTCGCTGTACTTTCAGATAACGAAGACATAGAACCATTTACGGAACCCCATGGTAAACTCAGAGAATAACCATCTGGAGACATTATAACATCATAATCACTAGGACCACTCCCTACATAATTTAAACCTCCTGCACTCGTAAGTTGCCAAGTACCTTTTCCTACATAAAATGTTTGTTCTTGTTCTTTAATAACCGAAAAGTTATTTTTCATTTCGGCTATTGATAATTTCTGCATTTTTCTCATTTTTATTAAATTTTATTAGATAGTTTATAATGAAATAATTTCAAAAGATTTTTTTCCTGGATATATTTGTACATACTTACTAAACTCTTCATCCTTCGTTGAAACAAGTTTAATCTCTTTAAAAAAATCCTTTTTCAACTTTTTTTCTGTACCATGCGGTAATTCTACGTTGTCAATTAGTAATACTGAATTCCCTCCATCTGTAATAAAGGTAGATAATACCTCCATAAGAGTAAAAAGTTCAATTTTTACAACTTCTTTTAGCCCTTTTCTCCCATATGCCTCTAAATCTTTTTTGTTTGTACTACGATGTAACGATTTAATAAATATTGGATTAAGAGCATTAAAAATTTTTGGTGTAATTATTATATTATCTAATATGTATAAAGTTGAGTTTTCTGAAATATCGTTTCTAATGAAATCCCGGGTATAAATTTTTATGGCCGGAGCACCTTGCGAAATTGTATCTGATAATATTGCATTAAGAGCCAATACTAGCTTTAAAGAATCATTTTGAACGAATTTCACTTCATCAATTGCTTTAGGCATAAGTACAGGAGCAAGGAAACGAGAATAATAAGGCATGAGTTCATCATTTATATAATAATTCCACAATTTCAAGTCTTGTGTGCTGGATAAATTAAAATTCTCCGATATAAGAAAATCATGTGCACAGATTAGTTCAAAAGTCTTTTTTGTAACTTTATGTTCATTATCAGACCGCACTGATACAGTATAACCATTTATATTAGCTATATATCGGGGATCGATAGAATTATATATACTTCCCGTTATAGGCCAAATAATACTGTGATTCGGTTGAAGTAATATGATAGTTTCTCCGTTACTTACTTTCGAATAATTACTGTAATTCTGCTTTATAGAACAACTGACAATTAAGAATGTAGAAAAGATTATGACTATTAAAATTTTAAATTTATTTTCCATTTGATTATAATTTAATTGTTTGCTAAAATTCACATAAATAAATAATGATCAGAACTATTGAAAAACTCTAACTTCAAGTATCTTTTTTATATTATATTAATTGCAACTATTTCTTGACAGATTTAAAATTATACAAATGTATAAAAAAATATGTTACAAAGCAATACTGTATAAAAAATAATTAATTATTAGATTTAGCTACATTGCAAATAAAATAATTAACTGAGAATTCAAGTAATAAGGATCTAAAAAAATTCGACTCTTTTCAATATAAATATATTATTGATAAACCCGTAGTGCATTTGTAAAATAGAAATAAAAAAAGTTGCTCATATCGGATATACTTCATATATTTATCTAACTAACAATCACATAAATAACTACGAACAACTTTATAATAAAGTACGAGAAAATTCTCGAGATATTAAAACAAATTGAGATAAAAAGTAACTTTCTAAATCAAATTCGTCTGCCCCGTCTAAGAAATATTGAATTAATTGCAGTTGACTTGACGGCAGAATTGATTCAGAACATCAATTATTCAGAGAATTACCTCCAGTGTACCATTGGAAGTTTGCAAGTTATCATGCTCATCAAGAACAAATATTTGCAAAGAATATTATCTTACAAGTTCATCCAAAGGATATTGTGCCCAAAAGATAAATTTCTATGGATATAAGTTACATGCTGTATGTAGTTCAATTGGTGTATTTTGTGATTTCAAACTTACCGCAGCAGCTGTACATAACATTCATTATTTGAAAACACCAGTGTCCACTTAAAAACATTAATATTTAATATATTTGTTTGAAAACATGATGTTTACGAGCAAAATATTATGTCCACGATTTGAATGGCTAACTTTGCATCTAATCACCAAAAAACGGATACAGATGCTTAGTTGAAAATATATATTTGCTCAACTCATAGAGTTTCTTCCTCAAAATACTTTCAAAGACTTGTTATGAAATACGAAGGAGATAAATACGTAAAACATTTCACTTGTTGGAACAAGTTGCTTGTCATGATGTTCGGACAACTCTCTAACCGGGATTGTCTTCGTGATTTGATTAACATAATATCGACACACTCCAATAAAACCTATCATATTGGATTTGGAAAGAATATAACGAGAAGTAATCTCTCCAAAATGAACGAAAGACGGAAACCGAAAATATTTGAATACTTTGCTTATCGTATGATAGAGATTGCCCGAATAAAACGGATTGCCAAAGACTTTGAAGTTGAAGAGCACGTTTATGCCTTCGATTCTACGACTATTGATTGTGTCTGAATGTTTTCTGGTGGGCAAAGTTTCGGCGCGCGAAAGCTGGAGTTAAAATGCATACGCTTTTCGATGTTGAAACACAATTCCTGCATTCATTCATATCACTGAAACCAAAGTTTACGATGTAAATGCCATGGATGCAATTCCTTATGAAACAGGTGCGTATTATATATTTAACCGTAAATATTTTGATTTGAAAAGACTTTATCATATTGACCAGATTAATGCATATTTTGTCATACGTAAAAATAGCAGACTGAATTATGAAGTTAAAGGACATCAATGCCAAACACAATCAGGGAGATATACTTTGTGACCAATTGATAAGACTGACAGGCTATGCTTCTATCAAGAAGTTTCCTGACGAGCTGCGTAGAATTGTATTTTACACTGAAACCCTAAACATGACCTTTGTCTATCTGACCAATAATATTGAAATATCTGCTGAGCAGGTTGCTTTGCTTTATAAATACCGCTGGGCACAGGTGGAAATCTTTTTTAAATGGATCAAGCAGCATCTTAAAATCAAGTCCTTTTGGGGAACAACTGAGAGTGATGTAAGATTACTAATATTTTGTTCCATTACGGCATATTGCATGGTAGCAATTGTGGAACATAATCTTCAACCCATTAGAAGCAACTATGAAGTGTTGAGAATATTGAGTGCATCGATTCTGGATAAGACTCCAATTAAGAACCTCTTACAAAAGAATCTGTTGATGTGATTAATTATGGACAATTAAGTCTTAATTTTTTTAGTAGACACTAGTAATAATGAAAAGTTATTTTTTTACTTTCAGAAATTTTTTAGAACTGATATTGTAAATAGTGTCCTTATCAAAAAATAAAGTTATTGAATCAACAAAAAGACCTTTATATTTTCTCAGTTTGGCAAAATTAAAATAATCATAATTATCCCAATGATAATAACCTTTACTTAAAGCATCTTTTGTAGAAAATATATCTTTTGATATGGGTTGAGTAAAAAAGTCTTTAGTCTGTGGCATTAGAACAAAATATATACTATCTTCATTGATACGCAAGCTATCCATAGGTAGGACAAAATAACCCGGATAATATCCTTCACGTACATCTACAAATTCATCTGTTGTTCCATAGTAATACCCTTTGAATTGATTACCTGACCTTTTCAAAACAATATAGATGTCTTCATCTATCGTGGATTTAATTGGATAGACGTAATGGTATAATCCTTCTAAATTGTTTTGTTTTAAATGTGCTTTATCTTTCAAATTTTTACAAGAGATAATAGAAGAAAGTAATCCGATAAAAATTAAAAGAAAATGGATGTTTTTCATACGTAAATTTGATAATGCATAATTATTTAATATTCAATTAATTAATAT
>DAIMMR010000127.1:0-9424 GCA_036720575.1 Clostridium sp. | reverse complement strand
TGCTGGATACCGGGGTGGACATCCCCGAGGTATGCAATTTAGTGTTTATAAAACCCGTGGCTTCACCTATAAGGTTCTGGCAGATGTTGGGCCGAGGAACTCGGAACCTGGACGCCTGCAAACACAAAGATTGGCTACCCAACAGTAAAAAAGATGACTTCAAAATATTTGACTTCGTGATCGGAGGTCATTCCAATATTGAATTCCATGAACTGGAAAGGGGTAAAGGTACTGGAGTGCCCAACGATGTTCTAACCAACATTTTCAACAACCGGGTGGCCTTATTAGAGGAAAACTTATCCCCCACAGAAAGGGAACTCATAACCGATAAAATCAGGACCACTATAGATGCACTGGACGAGGATTTCTTCCTGGTCAGGGAAAAATCATCAGTACTCTCACGTATCAAGAAAAGTGATGATTTTGATGATGTAGTGGATGAGTTAATAGATGAAGTATCACCCCTTATCATAACCCAGTTTGGAAGCAATTCAAAGGTTTCATCATTTATTTTAAAGGCAGAGAAGCTCTTCACCTGCGTGCTGGATCGGGATAAGGAGAAGATCGATAAAATACGCCGGGAACTGGTCTTCATGATCCGCAACGTGGCTGATAAGGACAACCTCCAAGTGATAAGTGAGAAAAAGCCACAACTTATAAGAGCACAGCAAATGGAGTTCTGGGAAGACCTGACCTTTGAAGATGTGGAATTCCTGGTGAGGGAAATTGCACCGGTGATGAAGTACTTTGAACCCACCAGCAAACCAGTGGTTGATATTTCAGCATTTGACATGATAGTAGACTGGAAAGAGTTTGAAAAAGAAGTCAAAGAAGACGAATCCCTGAAAAGACTCCTAGAGAGAAACGAATCAGTCCGCAAGTTAAAGGAAGGTGAAGGGATAACCTCCAGAGAACTTCTGGACCTGGAAAAGGAACTCTCCTCACTCAAGCCAGAAATAACCATTGAGTACATTCAAAAACAGCAAAACATTGACTTTCTGCTATTTTTAAGGGATATTATTAAAATAAAGAGAAATGAAGACCCACGGGCCATTATTGAAAATAGGTTCGACTCATACATTACAAACAACCCACAATACACCTCCCGACAGCTTGAATTTTTAATGTTGTTGAAGAAGGTGTTTGCAGAGAGGAAACACATAGAGATGAAAGACCTTGGTAGTCCTCCCTTTGAGGATGAGAATCCACTGGACTTGTTTAGTTATGAGGAGTTAGTGGGGATTGTGGATAAGTGTAATAGGATTAGGATGTGTTGATGTTTTAAAATTAAACTGAATAAAAAGAAATTTTGAGGGATAATATGCAAGGATCTTTATGGAGAAGATGGGATTTACATTTACATACTCCTGCTTCATTCTATCAGAAGTTTAAGATTTCTAGGGATGAAAAAGACAAGTATGATGGTGATATCTGGCAAAAATATTTCGATGAACTTGAAAAAATAAGTGATGTAGCAGTTTTAGGCATAACAGATTATTTCACTATAGACGGCTATAAAAAAGTTTTAGAGTATAAAAGCCAGGGAAACCTTGAAAATATTGAAATAATGCCTAATATAGAGTTTAGACTTGATCAAGTTGGGGGAGATGGGAAAAAAGTTAATTATCATGTTATTTTTAGTAATGAGTTGGAACCCGAAGTTATTGAGAGAGAATTTTTAGAAAAACTCGAAATTATTAGTTATTCTGATATGGAGCCACGAACTCTGTGTCGAACAAATATTGAAGAGGTTGGGAAATTTTTTAAAGAGGACACTGGGGATAGTGGGTCTAATTTTGAGGTTGGTTGTAAACATACCCATGTTAGTTTAAGAAATATTATCCAAATATTAGAAGAGAAAAAATCTATTTTTGGGGGTAAATATCTTCTTGTTTTAGCTGAAAGAGGTTGGGATACTCTAAAATTTGAAGATCAAAAGGTGTTAGATCAAGCAGCTCAAATAAAAAGAGCAATGCTATTTCCTTCACATGCTGTTTTTTCATCAAATCCTGATACAATCAAGTGGATGTTGGGAGAAAAGGGCATAACTGAAAAAAAATTTAAGAGAATTTTTAAATCACTAAAACCATGTATTCATGGTTCTGATGCCCATTCATTTGATAAAATATGTAAGCCTGATGAAGATAGATATTGTTGGATTAAAGCAGATACTACTTTTGAGGGGTTAAGAACAATTGTATTCGATCCTAAAGAAAGGGTAAAAATCCAAAAAGATAACCCCAATCATAGGAAAAGTATTCACACTATAAGCTCTATTAAAATATCTAATTCAGATATTAATGAAGAACTATCTATTAAAGAAGGATCTATCTCCTTAAATGAAAACTTAGTGGCCATAACAGGGGGAAAAGGAACTGGTAAAACAGCTTTATTAGATTTGATTGCTAATTGTTTTGAAGATAGGTGTATAAGATCAAAAACAGATATTCCAGATAAAAATTCATTTGTTCAACGAATACAGGCAAATAAAGATGACTTGAACATTCAAATTGAATTTTCAGGTAATTCTGTTGATAGTTTTTCAAAAAATATTACTGAAAAATCTTTAGTTGACAGCTCCAAAATTACTTATCTTCCTCAGGGGAGAATCGAGGATTATAGTAGTGATCAAGAACTTCTAGATGAAAAAATCGAAGATATTATCTTTAAAAATGATGAAATACGTAAAATGGGCTGTAAAGATAAATTTTATGAAATCAAAGATGAACTTACGCAAATCAAAAGAGAATTAGGTGAAATAAATTTTGAAATTCACGAATTAGAAGAAGAAACTAAAAAAGAAATCATTGAAAAATTTGAAACAAAATTAAAAATTAAATACGGAGATCTTGAGGATAAAGAAGATGAATATTCTAAATTCAAAGAAACCGTAGATGATGATTTAAGTTCAAAAATTAAGGCACTTAAAGAAAAAGAGAGAAAACTAAAAGCGGATAGTTATGCATTATCCGATACTAGAAATAGATTAGAGGTATTTGATACTAAATTAAATGATTTCTTGGAAGATAAAAATGCAGATATTCATGGAATCAATGTTGAATTAGAAAAGTTGGGTATTAATTTTGGTTTAGTTGATATTGATTTCAATGCTCAATTTATTTCAATTGAAGAAGCAATTAAACTTTTAGACGAAGAGATAGAATGCAAAAAAAATGAGATTAATGAAATTGAATCTCAGCAGGATAAACTTTCAGACGATGAATTAGCAGAAGCTAAATTAATTGAAGAAATCAATGGAATCGAAGATTCTATTGAGGTTGTTGAAGAAATTTTATTTGATTTAAAAGAAAAGGAAGAAGATATAAAAACTTATGAAGACGAAAGAAGTAGTAATTATTTGAATCTTTTAAATAAATATTTAGAATGGGATAAATATTATAAAAAGGTTATAACCATATTTTCTGATGGGAAAGACAAAATACTAAATGATATTCGCTTTGAATCCAATATTTATTTTGATAACGAACGTTTTATTACTAAAGGCAATGAAATAATGGATGGAAGAAAAATTGAAAAAGAATCATTGATTAGTCTTTCAGAAAGTCTCCAAAATTTATTAGATAATCCTAGTTTTGATGATGTTACTGACTTCATAAAAGAAATTAATTCAATTAAAAAATTTTTAAGAGAAAAAAAATTAGATAATCAAGACTTTTACAAGTGGGTATTTGATGATTATTTTTCGTTAAGAACTAACGTATTTTTCAATGATCGTTCAATGGAAAAACTTTCAATGGGTCAAAAAGGTACTGTGTTACTCAAATTATTTTTGGCTGAGGGAGAATATCCATTAATTGTCGATCAACCAGAAGACAATTTAGATAACAAATTTATTTACAACGAGCTTGTAGGTGCCTTTAGAGATGCTAAAGTTGAAAGACAAATAATCATTGCTACAAACAATGCAAATCTCTTGGTTAATACAGATGCAGAACAAGTTATTGTAGCTGAATTTGATAATAACAAGATATTTTATGAGTGTGGTTCTCTAGAAAATCCAAATACTCGTGCAAAAATCATACCAATATTAGAAGGCGGAAAACGAGCATTTAGGGAAAGAGAAGAAAAATATGGTATTTAATGAATTATAAGGTCATATAAATGAAATTTGATGAAACATTTTTACCTGAAAACTGGAAATTAGTGGATCTTCCGGATTTAGTATTTTTTCAGGAAGGCCCCGGAGTAAGAAAACACCAATTCACAGAAAATGGTGTTAAGCTTATTAATGTTAAGAATATAGTTGACAACAAATTAGTAATAGAAAATACGGAAACTCATATTTCAGAAGAAGAAGCGAAGGGGCGATACAGCCATTTTCTTGTTGATGAAGGCGATTTAATTATTGCCAGTTCTGGAATTAAAGTGGATTATTTTCATAAAAAAATAGCTTTTGTTGAAAAAAAACACATCCCCCTATGCATGAATACATCAACAATTCGTTTTAAAAGTTTAAATTCCACTATTTTAGATATAAGCTACTTTAAACATTTCATGAAAACTCCTTTTTTTGCAAAACAGGTTCAATTTCATATAACTGGCTCGGCTCAACTTAATTTCGGCCCTAGTCATCTAAAAAAGATGAAAGTTGTGCTACCACCAATAGAAACTCAAAAGAAAATAGTTGAAATACTGGAAAATGCCGAAAAACTGAAAGAATGGCGTGCTGAAGCTGATGAATTGGCCAATGAATATTTAAAAAGTGTTTTTCTGGAAATGTTTGGAGATCCAGTTAAAAATAGGAAAGGATGGGATCTTTTTAAATTTGGAGATGTTGGTAAGCTTGAAAGAGGAAAATCTAAGCATAGGCCCAGAAATGCTCCGGAATTATTAGGTGGTCCATATCCATTAATACAAACTGGAGAAGTCGCAGGATCTGGAGGTTACATAAAAAATTATACTCAAACATATTCTGAAATCGGGTTGAAACAGAGCAGAATGTGGCCAAAAGGCACGTTATGCATAACAATCGCAGCCAATATAGCCAAAACTGGAATATTAACATTTGATGCATGTTTTCCAGATAGTATTGTTGGATTTACTCCTAACAAACATGTAAAAGTAGAATATGTTCAACACTGGATATCATTTTTACAGAAAATATTAGAAGACCGTGCCCCTGAATCAGCTCAAAAAAACATAAATTTAAAGATTCTTTCCAATCTTGAAATTCCAATTCCTCCCTTAGGACTTCAAGAAAAATTTGTAGAAATATCTGAAAAATTAAATCAACTAAAAACCTACCAATTCCAATCCAAACAAGAAATAGACAACCTATTCAACACCCTAATGCAAAAAGCATTCAAAGGAGAACTCGTATGCTAGACTCAGACCTCAAATCAAAGATAAACCAGTTATGGGATAAGTTCTGGAGTAGTGGAATATCCAATCCCCTGCAGGCCATTGAACAGATGTCCTACTTAATGTTCATGAAACGTTTAGATGATGATGAGATCTCCCGGGAAAAGAATGTCCAGCTAAGCGGGGAAGAATACGAGTCCATCTTTAAAGACTGCCCTGATTGCAGGTGGTCCAACTGGAATAACATGGCTGCTGATGAGATGCTGGAACATGTTCGGGATAAAGTATTCCCCTTCTTACGGGATCTTGGCGGTTCCGATTCACTTTACAGTCGTTACATGAAGGATGCAGTCTTTGCCATTCCCACCGGGACTCTCCTGACTGAAGCCACCAAAATTATCGATGATATGCATATCAAAGACCGGAACATGGATACCAAGGGGGATTTATACGAGTACCTTCTATCTGAACTCAAAACCTCTGGTAAAAATGGTCAGTTCCGTACCCCGAGGCACATCATCCAGATGATGGTGGAACTGGTAAACCCTAAAATTGGGGAAACTGTCTGTGATCCAGCATGTGGTACTGCTGGTTTTTTAGTCAATTCTTACCAGCACATCCTTAAATCAAATACATCTCCTGAATTAATTAAAACTGATGATGAAGGTATTGAATACAACTTCAAAGGAGACAAATTAAGCCCAGAAGAATTCAAGTTTCTGAAGAGTGAAACACTTTATGGTTATGACTTCGACCAGACCATGGTTCGAATCTCTTTAATGAACCTGATGATGCACGGGATCAACGAACCTTACATTGATCAGCTTAACACTCTTTCTATGAGATACAACCAGAAACCAGAATATGATATTGTCCTGGCCAATCCACCGTTTAAAGGAAGCATAAACAAAGAAGAATTAAGTGATGATTTCTCAATTAACACTACCAAGACTGAGATTCTCTTTTTAGAGTTAATGTACAATATTCTAACGATAGGTGGAAGATGCGCAGTTATTGTACCTCAAGGAGTTTTATTTGGAAATTCCAGAGCCCATAAATCCATAAGAATGAAACTTTTAGAGGAATGCAGGTTAGATGCTGTGATCTCCATGCCTTCTGGTGTTTTCAAACCCTACGCAGGGGTATCCACAGGTATCTTAATCTTCACCAAAGGAGAACCCACTGAAAAGGTCTGGTTCTATGACATGGAAGCCGATGGTTATTCTTTAGATGATAAACGGACCTTTATTGATGGAAAAGGGGATATTCCAGATATTATTGAAAAATTCAACAATAAAGATACTGAAGATCTGGAAGATAGGAAAGCCAAATGTTTCGTGGTTCCATTGGATGAGATTAAGGAGAACGATTACAGTCTCAGTATCTCCAATTACAAGGAAATTGAGTATGAAGAGATTGAATATGAGCCTCCAGAAGTTATAAAGAAGAAGATTTTGGAATTGGAGGAAAAAATCATTGATGGTTTGAAAGATTTGGAAATTTAAATCATCAATTAATTTTATTTTTAGTTTAGTGGGGAGATAAATTGAATAAACAAATTTCAGGCAAATTAGATCAACTAAAAGAAAGAGTGCACTCTGGAGATTTCATTAATGAATCTAAAAAGGTACGGTTATGGGGTGGTGCAGATGTGATTATAGCCTCAAAGATGACTCCCGAAATCGAAAGATGGCTAAGCGATGAACCAACAATCATCAGCGCCCAAAAAACTTTGCCCAGAAAAAGAGCTGTTATTACTGTTTATGGGAATGAATTAAGCTGGCTTTTTTATCAACTAGGAAAAGTATTCCGTGAAGAAATTGATTATATCTCAAAATATGATTTTTATGGTATCTTAGCTCAATCAGCAATTGATTATTTAGATAATAATAAAGATTCTGTAAACTGTAAAGACCTACTTCTTACAGCCATTAAGCAAGCTGAGGGGTTTTAATGGATCTTCCCGAGGATGTTAGTTTACCATTTTTTGCATATGGACTTTTTAAACCGGATCAAATTGCTTTCCACAAGATTCATGATTTGGTATCTGGACATGAAAAAGAAGAGATTCAAGGTGTTATTAAAGAAAGAGATGGGATACCCATTTATGCTATTTCTGATAATAAAAGAATTTATGGTTATTTAATCCATTTTAAAAATGGAAATGAACTTGAAGCTTATGAAAGGATTTCAGAATTTGAGCCTAAAGCTTATTATTATTGGAATACTATTAAAACAAAAAATCAAATTGAATGCAACATTCTTTCGGGTAGAAGTCCAGACAAAGGGACTGAAATATATGAAGGGTCAAATTGGACTGGTGCAAATGATCCCTATTTCAGCCAAGCTCTTCATGAAATCAAAAATATTATTGATAATAACAATCGTTCTGATTTAGGCCCCAAAAACTTAATTCCTTTTTTACGCCTTCAGATGGCCTACATGTTGCTTTGGACTTCTATTGAGAGATACGCTAGTATGAAATATTATTTACGTGATGATGTAAACGTGAAGATAAAATTAATGGCAAATGAAGATATATTCAAAACTAGTTTGCTAAAAAATGTTAATCGCAAACATAGCATCGTGAGTGCTAAAGATTTAAAACGTAAAATACTTGATCCCACTAAACCTCAAAAATCTTTATTCTATTATTATAGCATCCGCTCTAATACGGTTCATAGGGGTAAAGCTGTTTTTCATGATTATAATATACTGAAACCTGCATTAATTGAATTGCTAGCGATTTTTGAAGATATGATTGATGATACCTGGAATTCAAACAATATTCCTTGGCAAAGTAAATAAAATACTTATTAAAAAAAGTTCTAACCCATTTTTAAAATATTTTGTGATGGAGAAAAAATGAGTGAGTCTAAATTTAAAACAATAATTAAACAGTAAAATAGTTAGGGGGAATTTAAATTAAAAAAATGTGGATGGTAAGAGCAGGCGAAGGAGCTTTTTTAATTGACCGTTTTAAAAATGAAAATAAAGTTGTAATAGGATGGGAAATTGGCGATCTGACAAACGTTAAAAATCTGGATGAAATCAAAAATTTGTTAAGAGAACATTCAGACTGGAAAGATGGTCAAATAAACATTGCAGCATCTCAAATCAGTAAATTTCTTTTTGATTTTAAGAAAAAAGATTATGTTATTTCTTATGACCCACAAGAACGTGTATATTTAGTGGGGGAACTCGTATCGGACTATATATACGATGATACGTTTTATCCAGATAATCCTTTGGAATACTGTGACGTAAGACTGGTAAATTGGTTAGGAACTGTTAATCGAGATGATCTTTCCACTTCCACCAAAAATACATTAGGTGCCATATCCACAATATTCAAAATTAATCCCACCGCATCCAAAGAGATTCTTGATGCTCTTAAAGGAATTAAACACTCGGAAGGGGAAGAAACTGAAGATGAGGAATTAATCAGTTTAAAACAGGATATATTAGCTAAATCTCAAGAATTTATCAAAGATAAAATGTTAGATCTTGATTGGGAAGAAATGCAGGAGTTAGTTGCTGGTGTGCTTAGAGCAATGGACTATAAGACAATAGTATCTTCCAGAGGACCAGACAGAGGTCGTGACATTTTAGCTTCACCAGATGGTCTGGGACTAAGTGAACCACGAATAGTAGTTGAAGTAAAACATAGGAAAGGCCAAATGGGCTCCCCAGAGATTCGAAGCTTTACTGGTGGTTTAAGACCTGGTGACAAAGGTTTGTATGTATCTACAGGAGGATACAGTAAAGAGGCCAAGTATGAAGGTGAAAGATCTAATAATCCAGTCACACTCGTAGATGCGGACATGCTTGTCAACTTAATAATTCAATATTATGATAAGTTTGATACTGATGCAAGGTCTTTAATTCCCTTGACTAAGATTTATTGGCCAACTTAACTTAATTATCATGGGATTAAGATTGCATTGATGAATTAAATCAACTGAAACGAATAATCTCAAAAGAGCCCATAGCTCTTTTTTAGGATCTGGGATTTCAAAGGATTCTCCATCATTTCTTCCTACGGGGTGGAAATCTCTCTGCAACTATAGCCATAACAGTATTATAAAATGAAAATCATTAG
>DAIMMR010000126.1:0-9474 GCA_036720575.1 Clostridium sp. | reverse complement strand
CGTAAATAAAATGAAAGGAATGTATGATATAGTTGTCTACTATATCATACAAGTAGAACTATGGAATATAGGAATGCAAATTTAAATGATATTTATAAAGTGTCACAGCTTCAGAAAAAGTATCACATATCAACTATAAGTGAAGAAGATAAACCCGAGGGATTTGTTACAACATTATTTACCGAAGAACAGTTTAAGGAGCTTATAGAAAAAGAAAACGGACTTGCTATCGCATGTGATGGCGATAGAGTCGCAGCCTATGCCATGGCAGCATCCTGGCACTATTGGTCATCATGGCCACTATTCCAATACATGATAAATGATTTACCCAATACAAAATATCGCAATATTGTACTTTCAACAGAAAACTCCTATCAATACGGACCCATTTGCATAGACAAGCAATACAGAGGAACGGAAGTATTGCCGAACCTGTTTGAATTCTCTAAACTTCAGATGAAAGATAGATACCCGATTCTAATAACATTCATAAATCAAATTAACGGCAGGTCCTACCGCGCCCATGTGGATAAGCTTGGTTTAGATGTAATAAAAACATTTGATTTTAATAATAATCATTATTTTGAGCTGGGGTATGATACGGGGAAGAGAACACAGGAGGCAGTTAAATTTTAAAGAAAAAAGAATCAGGCTAAAAGCCCGGATAATATTATTCATTATCAGTATAAAAATTCAAAGGAACGTCTAAAATATAAAATCTTGAGTTTTCAACGTAAAAACATATTGAGTTTTATGTAAATCATAAAATTTTGTCTTTCGTGTAAAAAACCTTTACGTTCACAGCATATTAATTTTTTGTTTTTCGTATAATCATACATATTTTATTGAAAAGCGATAATTCCTATTTATTGCAGCAGATTCAAGGTACGGTAATGCAAATATATTATGCATTTATAGTTAGATTGTTACCTGCTTTTATAAACTCGGGGAGTTTGCTGAATTTGCGGATAATAATCATGGCCATGCCAATCAGCACTTTGCTTAGAATATTTCGGAATATATAATTCTCTTTGAAAGATTTACTAAGCTGTTTGTACTTATTAATTTTAAAGAGTTTATTGCTAAAAATAAATAGATGGAGTTTTTTTATTCCATAAACAAATGAACTATGATACAATAAAATATAATAAATAGATAGAAACGTTAATGTTAACAATAAAAAGGATTAAATTTCTTATTAAAGGGGATAAGATGAAGGAAATTACTACACCATTACAAGCTATCAGAAGAAAATGTTACGAATGCAGCAACGGACAGTATTGGGAGATCAGAGGCTGTTTAGTAAAAACATGTCCTCTTTATGAATTTAGAAACGGTCATATACTGCAAAAGCAAAAAGAAGGTACATTTGAACAAATATCATTGAATTTTTTTGATGAGGAAAGTTAGGAATATAAAAAATTATTCTATCGACCTCATCAGCTATTCCATATGCCAATTGTTTGAGAATGGTGTAATTTCATAAGGTGGTCAAACTGGTTCATTAAAACAGACTGGGTCATTTACAGCATTCGGTCATTTTAATTCAAATACTAATTTCAAAACCACCGTCAACCTTTATAACCTGTCATCAATAAATGATGAATCATCAGAAACTAAAAATGGTGCTACATTAGCAATATCTTCAGGAAGTCATACTCTTTTTAGAGGTGCTGCATCTATCATGCTTTGAACTGTAGCAGTTCAACCAATATTATCAACCATTGCAGGAAAAGCCTGTATTATTAATATCATTGTGCTATGGATAATGCTATTCCTATTTGTCCCAGTTTTTTTCTATGCCTAATAATTTTGCCTTTCTAACTATGGTTGGTTGGGTAGTCTTTAGTGCTTCGGCAGCTTTATAGGTTGTTTTGTACTTTGCAAGTGCTTCTTGAATTAGTTTACGCTCTAAAGATTGAACGGCACTTTTTAACGAAAGTGTTTCATCAATTTCAAAACTTTTATCAGATTTCAGTTTAAGTAGTTCATTAGGCTGCGTTATATACAGAACTTGATCTGAAGATATAATATCTTTTTCTCCCACAATAACAAGTCTTTCTATAGCGTTTCTTAATTCTCGGATATTCCCAGGCCAGTCATATTGCTCTAAATACAACAAGGATTTTCCACTAAATATTTTATTTTTTTCATATTTAATATTGAATTCTTCTAAAAATTTAATACAGAATAGTTTAATATCATCCCTACGTTCTCGTAAGGGTGGAATTTTGATAGGAATTACATTTAATCTATAATATAAATCTTGACGAAAATTACCAGTCTTAATAAGTCCAAATAGATCTTCATTTGTAGCTGATATAACACGTACATCTAAGGCTATTTTTTTTGTTCCGCCTACACGCATAAATTCATTTTCCTGTAATACTCTTAGAAGCTTAGGTTGTAAGTTTAAAGGCATCGAGCCTATTTCATCAAGTAAAATAGTACCCTCATTAGCAAGTTCAAATAATCCTTCTTTACTTTTTACAGCCCCCGTGAAAGCACCTTTTTCATATCCAAACATCTCAGATTCCAAAAGATTTTCAGGAATAGCTGCACAGTTAACTGTAATTAAAGGTTTATACTTTCTATGGCTATTGGAGTAAATTTCCTTTGCAAAAACCTCTTTACCTACTCCACTTTCACCTAATATTAAAATAGATGCATCTGTTTTTGCAATGGTAGGAATTAAATTTTTTATTTCTTTTACTTTTTTTGAATTTCCTATAATCTTAGAAGTATCTTGGTTTTCTTTAAGAAATTTTATTTTTTCACATAGTATTTTATTTTTCTCTATTTCAGCATCTAATCTTTCTTTCCAATTAGAAAGTTTTGTTAAGTCTTGTACTAGAGTGAAAATGTATTCGATTTCATTCTTACCATTGAATATAGGGGTACTTGTAACCATTAATTTAGCATCCTCTGGGGAGCTGGTAACCATAGATACTTTTTTTCTCTCACTTAGTGCTCTTATAGCAGTAGACTGTGATGAAATCTCGTCAAAATGCTTGTATGTAAATGTGCTTTTATCATCATTTAATTGAGTATGTTCGTTAATTGTAAGAAAATATTTTAAATTTTTACTCATTATTTCTTGAATGTGTTTGCCAAAAACTTCTTCCTTTTTCAAATTATAAGCTTTACTCCAAGCTTTATTTACAAAGATTATGTAACCCTCACTATTGATAATGTGTATTGGTAAATCAACTAAATCTGATACTAAAAAAGCATTTAGATATTTATAACTTTCAGGAAAACTATAATTGTATGCCATAAACTAAACCTCCAATAATAAATTCCGTTAGATGATTAATTATAACATACACAAGACTAATATTCAAACGAAACATAATACGTATCTTTATTAATAATACGAAAATGAATTAATTTATGCTTGAAGAATAGTATGAAAAATGCAAAGAACAAGTAATTTTTAATATAAATTGTGTATGTCATATTTATTATTAATATTTTTCAAGAGGAACATTATTGCTTTGAAAAATTATATATATAACATATACTACTATATATTGTGTAAGTAGTATATTGCAAAACTGCATGCAGTATGCTGCTGCGAAGTTTTCTAAATAAAGAAAAGATTTAAATAATATATTTTAAAACTTGGTACAAGAATTGCTATATATGAGGTTAGCCTAAATAAAAAAATAATGAATTAATAAGTTCGGGCAATAATACTGCAGAATTACTGCAAAAAAATATAAATACATAAGGAGTAATAAATATGGGAAGAGAAATACTTAAGGGTATTATTGATGTTCATGTTCATGCTGGTCCATCTGTAGCAAATAGAGCTGTTGATGCTGCCGATATGCTTAAAGAAGCACAGGCTGCAGGATATGCAGGTTTTTTAGTTAAAGATCATTATTTCCCAAGTATGCTTGGCAGCAAAATGGTAGAAAAGCACTTAGGAAATGGAAGCTGTAAAGTGTATGGCTGCATGGTACTTAACAATTCAATAGGTCTTTTTAATTTAAAGGCATTAGATACCGCAAGACAAATGGATGCAAAAATTATATATTTTCCAACAGTATCTACAAAAAAGCACATAGATGACCATAAAAAGTCCGCATTTGTTGGAGGAGGAAAGTCTTCAATTCCTGAAAAACCTGTTGTTTATGTTGATGAAGAAGGCAATATGGATTTAGATGCTATAGAAATACTTAAGTATATGGCAGAATATGACATGGTTTTAGGGACAGGTCATGGAAGCCTTTGGGAAATTGACCACTTAGTTGATAAAGCTTTTGAACTTGGGGTGAAGAGAGTTCTTGTAAACCATCCTCATTACAATATAGGTGCATCTTATGAAGATATGGCTAGGTGGGCAAGATTGGGTGCATTTATTGAGTTAAATGTTTGTGTATTTAACAGTGGCTCTAAAATAGGTAATGTAGATGATATAGTAGCTAAAAAAATGATTGATTCTTGCGGAGCTGAAAGTATTATTCTGGACTCGGACATGGGACAAGCCGGAAATGGCTCTCCTGTTGAGGGAATGTATAATTTTATTAATCTTTTGATGAATGAGTATGGAATAACCGATGAGCAAATAAACATTATGGCCAAAAAGAATCCCGCAAAACTATTAAATTTATAAAACTAAAGAAATTTTATTAAATAAAATAATTATTAAAATTAGGAGGAAAATTAAATGACAACAGTAGCATCAGGAAATTGGAATGAATCACCATGGCAGGAGGTTAGAGAAGGCATTACAAGAGTAGTATTCGCTATGGAGGCAGACAGTATTTGCTGCACAATAAATAAGGTGGAAAATGGGAACGAAGTGAGACCTCACAAGCACCCAAATGAACAAGTTGCTCTTGTTATAGAAGGTGAATGTGATTATTATGTAGATGGAGTACCTTACAGATTAAAGCAAGGCTCTTGGGTTACAGTGCCAGCTAACGTGGAACATTACATTCATGTTTATGACAGTCCTGTACCATGTATGAATATGGATATATTTACACCGGACAGACCTGAATATACGGAATCTTATTCTAAATTCATAGCAGGACAAAAAGAAAAGTAATGTTTACATTATTTTTTGACTTTAAGCATTGCATTAGAGTATATAAAAAATATTATTTTTAGGAGAAAATAAATCATGAAGAGAAAACTAACACTTTTAATAGCTTTACTATTAATAACATTAATTGCTTTTACAGCTTGTAGTAGTGATGAAACTTTAAAACAAGGTGCCAATGGAAAAGCTGATTCTAAAGAGACCATTAATGTTACTTTTGCGGATTATGGTTCAAGTTCAATGCCTCCAGCAGATGCTTATAAATTCGGAGTAAATTATATATACGAAAATAGTGGCGGAAGAATAAATATAGAATATGTGCCTGATGCAGTATTAGGGAATGAAACAGAAATGATTCAACAATTAATGGATGGGACTATGCAAATGGGTACTTTGGGAACAAGTACCTTTAGCAAATTTACTGATAAGTTCGAGGTATTTCAGTTACCGTTTTTAATTACGGATTACGAGAAAGAGCAAATAGCTTTTGAAAGTGTAGAAGGACAAGCGTTATTGGATACAGCTGAAGAACTTGGGCTTAAAATTGTAGGTTATACAGAAAACGGCATAAGACACTTTGCGAATAATATCAAACCGATAAATAAACCAGAAGATCTAAATGGTTTAATTCTAAGAATTGTTCCAAGTACATTACTTCAAAAATCCATGGAGCTATTAGGCGCAAATCCAACTCCCTTAAATTACGGCGAGGTATATACTGCTCTTCAAAATAAAGTAATTGATGGTGAAGAAATAAATATTACATCCCTATATGCTATGAAGCATTATGAAACAATTAAATATGTTTCTGAAATAGGTATGTACCCTTTTCCCACCCTAATAGTTTTTAACTTGGATTTTTGGAATTCACTACCTTCTGAAGATCAGACTTTGATTTTAGAAGGTTTTGAACAAGGAAAAAACAATTTATTTGCTGAATATCTTCCTAATTTTGAAGATAAAGCGAAAGCAGAATGCGAAAAAGCTGGACTTGAGTTCAATTTAATCGAAGATAAGAAGTCCTTTATAGGAAAAGTAAAGCCGGTATATGATGATTATATAGGTAGAGATCCAAAAATCAAAGCATTTATTGAAATGATGGAAGGGTTACAATAATTTTAAATTATATTCCAAGACTCCTACATAAGTGGGAATCTTGGAACTACAAGGAGGTATTACATTGGACGACAAAGTAGATATTTTTGATAAAATTCTTAATAAAATAGCAACATTAGTAAAATACTTTTTAGGTATATTACTTGGTATTATGCTTGCAGTAGCACTTTTTACAGTTTTTACACGTTACTTTTTAGGAAAGTCCTTTGCTTGGTCAGAAGAATTAACCCGTTATTTAATAATATGGATTTCTTTCTTAGGAGCAGCTGTGGGATATAAGGAAGAAGGGTTGGTTTTCTTTGATATGATAGTAAATATTGTAAAAGGAAAAAACAAGAAAAACTTATTGTTGTTTAATAATACTGTTACCTTAATGTTTTTTGGTTTTATTTTTGTAAACTCCTTACAAACAATTATGATGCCATCTGTATTAAAACAAATAAGTATAGGATTACAAATTTCAATGGTTATACCATTCTTAGCCATTCCATTAGGAACAGGACTTTTAATTATATTTGGAATTAACCATTATAGGGTGATTTTAAGAAAATATGAGGAAGGGGTGTATAATTAATGGCAATAGCTGGAACATTGTTTATTTTAACATTGTTGTTAGGCGTCCCAATGGCAGTAGTTTTAGGTGTTGCTGGGGTAGTGCATATTTTTGAAATAGGCAATCCTGCTTTCTTAAACGTAATAACTCAAAGGGTTTTTGCTGGAATGGACGTTGTTGGTCTTACATGTATTCCATTTTTTATAGTTGCTGGTGAAGTTATGAATGCCAGCGGTGTTACTTCAAAACTTTTGGAATTCATACGTGCATTAATAGGACATGTGAAGGGAGGACTTGCATATGCAACAGTGATTATAGCTATGATACTTGCTGCAATATTAGGTTCTGCAAATGCAGTTGCCTCTATACTTTGTGCGGTTCTTATTCCTGAGATGACAAAAGATAGGTATCCAGAAGAATTTAGCGGTGCATTAATAGCATCATCAGGCATCCTTGGACCGATTATTCCTCCTAGTGTTACATTTGTATATTTCAGTGTATTAAGTAATGTATCTGTAAATGCATTATTCATGGGTGGTATTATACCAGGAATCTTATTAGGTGTAGGATTTGCATTTATAATATTTTTAAGTGTAAGAAAATTTAAATTGCCTAAAGGAGATCCTTTTGATTTTAATAAGTTAATAAAAACATTCTTTTCTGCTTTACCCGCCCTAATAGTTCCAATAATTATAGTGGGTGGTATAATGGGTGGAATATTTACTCCAACAGAATCCGGAGCTGTATCTGTTTTAGCATCTATTATTGCTGGATTATTTTATCGTAAATTTAAATTTTCAATGTTACCAGCTATTTTTGTTAGATCTGCTGTAGCTACAGCAGGTATTTTCATAATTATCGGTTTTGGTAATGTTATTGGTTGGTCAATGGCTATTGATAGAATTCCTCAAGCTATACAAGCAGCAATATTAGGGTTTACAAATAGCAAGACTATAATTATATTAATTATGCTTGGAATTTTAATTTTGGTTGGTTGTATAATGGAGGCTACAGCAGCAATACTAATATTTACACCAGTTATGTTGCCGATAGCAACATCTATTGGGATGGAACCAGTACACTTTGGTATAATATTCTGTATTATGCTTACTATAGCTTTAGTAACACCTCCAGTTGGAATGACACTATTTGTTACATCAAATATATCTGGTATTTCTCTCAATAAATTGAGTAAAGCAGTAGTACCCTTTGCTATAGTAGCGTTTGTAATAACATTTGTATTAGCATTTTTACCTAATGTAGTGTTGGCTATTCCAAAAGCCCTTGGTATACTCGCAGGATAAATATATTAAAACTTAGTAAATAATTAGGAAGGTGTAATTTTATGAATAAGGTATACTCATTGAGAGATAGAATACTAAATAAAGAAGTCGTCGTTGGTTTGTTTTATAAACTTAACAGTCAAGCAATAGTTGAAATGGTTGGCAATGCAGGCTTTGATTTTGTTATTATAGATACAGAGCATTCTAATTATTCAAACTATGACGTGGAAGGACTAATAAGGGCAGCAGAATGCGTAGGAATGAGCAGTGTAGTAAGAATCAGAGAAGCTATTCCTGAGGATGTACTTCATGCTCTTGATTCGGGTGCTGATGGCGTTCAAATTCCTAGTATAACTTCTGTAGAAACAGCTACGGAGGTTTGTAAATCTTCTAAATATTACCCGCAAGGAAATAGAGGACTCTCAACAACGCAAAGAGCAGCAATGTACACAGCATGGAATAAAGAAGAAAGCTATATTGAACATTCTAATAAGAATTCTTTAGTGGTAGTCCATGTGGAAAATAAGGAAATGGCGGAAAGGGTTGATGAATTATTACAAATTCCGCAGATAGATGTGATTTTTGTTGGTCCTGCAGATTTGAGCCAATCAATGGGAAAACCTGGACAAGTGAATGATCCGGAAGTTGCTGCTGTTATAGAAGGTGTATTTAAAAAAGTCTTAAAAGAGGATAAAGCAGTTGGAATATATTGCAGTACGCCAGAAGCAATTAAAAAGTATGTTGGGCTTGGTGCAACATATATTGCATTTGGGTCAGATGTTACAGCTATGGTTGGAGCTTTAAAGAATCTAAAAAAATCTGCTGAAGGTGCATTAATATAACGAACAATACCTAAAAGTTAAAAAATCTAATGCATATTTACAATATTGTAAATGTTAATTAAGAGTAAATATAGACAGCAATCGATGCTAAGAATGGTTGAAATAAATATAAAAATAACAGCAATCAAAATTAAAAATCGGTTGCTGTTATTTTTATCATAAAGATCATAAAAGTAAAACTAAAGCTTTCTTACTGGAGTTAGTTGGAGCTCCTAAGACGCTTACTGTATATTGCGCTTTTATAGTACACCTAAATCAGTCAAGTTGAAATTGTGCAGCGTTTTCGTCTAAATTGTGCATGTTTTCCGCATAGATTGATAAATGAATATAGATGGTCATATTCCTCAAAGGGAAAAGGAAGACACTTATGAATAATTTTATTTAGATTGCACAGTCGAGAAATGTTAGTTATAACAATAGGTTTGCTAAAATAATAATATAAATATAAGACTGTTGTACTTAAGTTAGTATGGCAGCCATCTTGTTTTTTAGCTTTAGTTATTGTTTACTAGACAGTAGTTATTTGTTCTTTCATATCTTTTTCATACTTCATATTTTTTCCCAAATGCAGAAAATGCATATATTGACTAAGCAGTCAGCATATATTATAATAATATTGACTACTTG
>DAIMMR010000125.1:0-9481 GCA_036720575.1 Clostridium sp. | reverse complement strand
CAGAATCAACTATTGGTTTATATCCTGTACATCTACATACATTTCTATGTTTTTGAAACCAATCCCTTACTTCTTCCCTAGTTGGATTTGTGTTTTGATCTAAAAGTGCCTTTGCAGAAACTATAAATCCAGGTGTACAATATCCGCACTGTGCAGCACCGTGTACCATCCATGCTAACTGCAGTGGGTGAAGGTGCTCATTTGTACCAACCCCTTCTATAGTTATAATGTTTGCTTCGTCAGGAACTCTTTTGAACTTAGTTATGCAAGCTCTTACAACTTTTCCATCTAAAATTATAGAACAAGCACCACATTCACCTTTTCTACATCCAACTTTTGTTCCAACCAGATGTAATTGCTTTCTTAATACATCTGCCAAAAATGCCTCGGGATCTGCTATAACAGTCCTTTTAACTCCATTAATAATTAAACTCTTTCTTAACATATTGTACCTCCTTAATTTTATATTATTGGAAGAAATATTAATTTCAATATTATTATGAGCAATAATTAATATCAATATTCAAAACGTTGAACTCACCTACGTTTTCTTTAAACCTTATTTTTGAAATATAATTAGAGGGTTACCTACAGATATGTTGTAGGTAACCCTCTAATTATATTTTTCGAATGAAAAATATTACATTTGTATGTTGTACTTTTTTATCTTACTGTATAAAGTATTTCTCCTTATACCAAGTGCTTCTGCCGAATGAGTTATATTCCCCTTGAACTTCTTCAATACTTTAGTTACATGTTCTTTTTCCACATAATCTAGCTTTAAACAATCATCACTAATATCCACAAGTACCTCATTATCACAATTTTCTTCTGTAAAATAACCTGCTGGTATAGATCCTGTATTTACAATTAGCTCAACCAAATTTTCCAATTCTCTTATATTCCCAGGCCAATTATAATTAATCATTTTCTTCAAGTATTCTTCTGATATAACCGGCTCTTTTTTATTTAATTTTTGTGCTATATTCTCAACAAAATATTGAATAAGAAGAGGTATATCCTTTTTTCTTTCTCTAAGTGGAGGTAAATATAAAGGCAGCACATTTAGCCTATAATATAGATCCTTTCTAAATCTTCCAGCTTCTACTTCTTTTTTTAAATCTCTGTTTGTGACAGCTATAATTCTTACATCTACAGGTATAGACTTTGAGCTTCCAATTCTCGTTATTACGCCTTCCTGTACAACTCTTAGAAGTTTTATCTGCATATCAAGAGGCATTTCTCCAATTTCATCCAGCATTATAGTTCCACCATCTGCCAATTCAAATTTTCCAAGGTTTCCACCCTTTTTAGCTCCTGTAAAAGCTCCTTCTTCATATCCAAAAAGCTCTGACTCTATAAGTTGTTTAGGGATAGCACCACAATTTAAAGCTACAAATGGTCCATCTACCCTGCTACTGTAATTATGAATGGATTGTGCAAACACTTCTTTTCCCGTACCACTTTCCCCCATTATAAGTATAGTTGATTTACTATCTGAAATCTTTTTTGCATAATTTATTACTTTTGTAAAGTTTTCATCCTGCCCTATTATTTTACCAAAAGTATAGTAAGCCTGGCCATTATTTTTTTTATTTACCTTTTTAATTTTTTCAAAAACATAAACTATCTCAATATTATCATCATCACAATTGTATATTGAACTAGTAGTTACTTGATACTGAGTCTTATTTCTTAGTGCAACCATAATTGTCTCTTTTGAAGTACTTTCTCCTAAATATATAGACGTCCTTATATCATTCCAGTTTTCTATAATATCTTCCATTTTATCTGTTTCTGACTTGTTACTTCTTATGCCAAACATATCTTGTGCTTTTTTATTGCAAATTTTTATTTTACCATTTATATCGGAAGTTATTATAGCAACAGGACTAGAATTAAATATATTTTTTATATGCTTGTAATTCATATTTTGAATTTTATTGCATTCTTTTACTTTAAGCATTTCTTCTATGGCATTCGAAGCTGCTATAACCATCCCAAGGGTATGAGAATGTACAAATTCGGCATACCCAGTAAGATTCAATACACCTATAAGTCTTCCTTTACTGTCTTTTATAGGTGCTGCAGAACACGTCCATTTGTGGTATGCTCTAATGAAATGATCATCTCCAGAAATTTGAACTGGCATTTTAGTGCTTATAACCATACTCATAGAGTTAGTTCCAATGTTTTCTTCATTCATAAAAGCCCCTGGTACCATTTTTAAAGAAAAAGCTTTCGAAAGTATTTTTTCGTCTCCCAGGGCATTTAATATACATCCTTCTCCATCAGTAAGTAATACAAAAAAATTAAATCCCTTTACAAAATTAATTAGCTGGTCCATATAAGGTGCCGCGGTCAATATTAAATCTCTGTTAGCTGCAAATCTTTTCTGTAATTCATTATCATATAATATTTTTTTACTAAAAACCTGGCGTGAATCAATACCAAACTTTTTACATCTTTCATGCGAAAGTTCTATATCCGTTTTATATACAGTTTCATTATCTAATTTAGAAGTAACTGTGTTCACTACAATTCCCCCCATTATAATAACAATTTCCAATTCCACTTCCCATTATTAAAGGAAAGCTCATTTATACACCCATAGGGTTGATTTATTTTAAATATGTCCTGCATAGATATTGATAAAATATTCTTTAGTATAACTCTATTAACTCCTGCATGGGCAATTATAATTATATTACCACTACTACTGTTTATAATAGATTTAAAAATAGGGATAACTCTTTTCTCAAGATTTTTAAAACTTTCTCCCCCTGTTGGTACAAAACCTCCTATATCTTCTCCTCTACTTTTAAACTGCTCTGGTAAAGAACTCTTAATAAAACTAAAAGTTTTTCCTTCCCATTCTCCCATATTTATTTCCATTAACTCATTTACTATAATTTTTTCTATATTTCTACCTTCTAAAATTATATGTGCTGTTTCAACACATCTTTTTAGAGGACTTAAATATACTTTCTCTATGTCTATTTTTTTAAAAAACTTTTTTAGCTTTAGTACTTGTACAGTACCTTCCTCATTTAAAGGTATATCTGTAATTCCTATGTAACGTTTCTCACTGCCTACATTTATTTTACCATGTCTTATTAAATATATTTTTCTACTCATAACTAAAATCTTTCCCCAATACACTTTTTATCTTTTTTTCAATTTTTCTGGCTTCCCCAAACCTCTTCCTCACTTTGTTTAATGCTTCAGGATTATTTGAAAATCTTGAAGAATATTCAGAAAATCTTTTTTCTAATCCTACTAATTCATCTTCCTGAACAACTTTATCTGCCAGGTACAGTAGTTCTCCTTCTGTAATATTATCTTCTTCATTTACCTCTATATCCATGTGAGTTGCTATTATTTTTCCTACATTTGGGTAACCCAGGTCACTTAATATTTTCGCCCCTTCTTTAGCATGATTTTTTTCTTTTCTAGCCAAATCATGCAAAAGTCCTGCAGCTAACATTATATCTTTATTGAAATTATATTCTTTACTATTTAATTTATTTAAAATATTTAGAGCTATTTCTGATACTTTATCGCTATGTCTCCTTATATTACAAGGTACACCATATAAGTCTAAAATGCAATAACATTCTTCCAAATTAGGTGCTCCTAAATAAAAATATTCAAGCAATTTTTTATAGTCTTCTTTAATATCCATATCCATCAATATGCCTTGGTCTGGAACCGAAATTCTTATAGAATCATTGTCAAACTTTTGAAGTATTCTCTTTAGTCCCCCTTCACCATCACTTTTCATTATTTCTGATCTATACTTACAATCTATAAAAGGAGGATGCCCTGATTTCCCATTAAACTTGGGATATATAATGCCCTTACCAGATTCCATATATTTATCTTTTAACATATTTACAGTATGTGTTTTTATGAGAGGTATATCTACAGGATTCATAAAAAATCCTTTTACGTCCTCTTGCAATACTTCCATACCCTTTACTATGGAAGAAAACATACCCTTTGAATAATCTTCATTTTTTATCCATTTAACTCCTAAATTTTTAATTACATCTATTACTTCATTTTGCCTGTGGCCTACTATTACTACAATATCATCAATTTTTGAAGCCTTAAAAGTATTTATTATCATTTCCACTGCAGTACATTCTCCAAATTTCAAAAGTGGCTTAAAGTCTCCCATCCTTGAGGAATACCCTGCTGAAATAATAATGGCCCCTAATTTATCTTTTTCCATTAAAAGTCTCCCTTTTTACTTTTATTAGTTCTGCCACAATACTTATTGCTATTTCTTCAGGAGTTTGTGCATATATAGAAACACCTATAGGACTATGTACCTTTTCTAAATCTTCCTCTGTATATCCTTCATCCAAAAGACTCTCATAAATAAACTTTCTTTTGGTCCTGCTTCCTATCATCCCTATATATTTTGCATTAGTCTTAAGCATCTGCCCTAATACTTCCTTGTCATAAGCATGGCCTCTTGTAACTATTACTATATAACTATTACTATCTACTTTTATATATTTAAGAATATTTTCAAAAGAAGGAATTGCTTTTACTTCTTTTACATCTTTAAATCTTTCCTTATTTGCAAATTCCTGTCTATCGTCTATAACAACAATGTCAAAATCCAGACTTTTAGCTACTTCTGCAATTTTTTGTGCTACATGTCCTGCACCTATTACATATATGGTTTGAGTATTTAAAACAGGTTCTATTAAATAATGTTCCTCTTCCATGTCAGTATACTGCATAGTAACATTTTTAAAATTTTCTCTTATTTTTCTAATTATGTACTGAACTTTCTCATCTTCTTTTCCATAAAATGATGCTTCACTGCAAATCCATTTATCCGTACCTTTTATGCTTTTTCCTTCTTCAGGTATTCTAGTTATAATAGCAAAATTATCACCTTTTTTCTTCAGCTTCTGCACATTTTTATACATTTCCACCATGTCACTGTCTTTATAATCTACATACTCCAGAAGCAATTTAAGATCCCCACCGCATGCAGCACCTAAAGCCTCTGCACCTTCATTTGTAAGTGAACAATTTTTAATTATATAAGCCCCATTTTCAAATATCCTTGAAGATAATTTTATGGCCAATGCCTCAAATATGCCTCCACCTATAGTTCCTATAATAGAAAAATCCCTTTTTATAATCATCTTGGTACCTTCTTCTCTAGGTGCAGATCCAGATTTTTCTAGAATAGTGGCTAAAACAAAATCCTCTTTTTTATCTAGAAGATTATTTATCACCTCATATATATCTTCCACATTTATCCCCTCCATCTATAATCATATATTTTTCTCTTTACCATACTATTTTTTATTTCTGTATTTTTTTTCATATAACCTAATACAATTTCCAAAGTTCCATCAATTAATGCTTCCCTTACTGATGGAATTTTTTCTACACTATCTTTAATATGTCCTTTTAATCTGTAAAAATCTTCTTCCTTTTTTACAGCAATATCTATATAGAGAATATTTTTCTTTTCAATATAAACATTATAATTTATTACCTCTTCAAAAGACAAGATTATTTCATCCAAATCTCTCATAGATAGGAATTTATTTTTACCTATTACAATTTTATTTTCCATCCTTCCATGAACTCTTTCCATAGTCTTTAAAAAAGTACCACAGGCACACGAATCTGCTTTAAAACACCCTATATCACCTGTTTTATATCTTATTAAAGGCATTCCTTCTCTTGTAAGAGTTGTAAATACTATCTCGCCATACTCTCCATCTTTTACTACTTTGCCTGTACGTGGATTTATTACTTCAAAATACAGATCATTTTCTCTCATATGATAACCACTTAAGGCCTCACATTCTACTCCTCCTCCATACCCCATTTCTGTCATGCCATAGTGTGTAAAGACTTTACAGCTAAATTTATGTGTAATTTCTCTTATTAATGTTTCTGGCACATAATCAGCACTCAGGAGAATTTTTTTTATGCTGGCTTTAAATGTTTCAGATTCCACTCTGGAAAAATAAAGTACCTGCAGTGGAATCCCAACTATACAATCTATATCTTTTTCCTTTATAAATTCTGCAGTATCCTTAGGATTTACAAGTACACCTTGAGCATAACATGTTATATTTATATCCTTTAGTGCTTTTTTTAGTAAATCTCCTATACTGCCATGGCTATTTCCTGGTAAAAGCACCAATACCCTGTCATTTTTATTTACAATACACTGCATACCATATTTAAAAAATTCTACAGTAAGATCTAAGTCCTTTTCCGTAAAATATATTCTTTTTTCTTCTCCACTTGTTCCCGAAGTTTTTAACGTTACTATCCTCGCAATATCTCTTTGAGGTACGCATAAAAAATTATTTGAGTTTTCTTTTATATGTTCTGGCAGCGTAAAAGGGATTTTTTCAAAATCTTGAAGGGATTTTATATCATTTCCTTCAACATTTCTCAAATATTCCTTATAAAACTTACTATATTTTTTTCCATAGTCTATAATTTTTCTTATTTTATTTAACTGATAATTTTCTAAGGCTTCTCTACTTTTTTCCTTTATACCCGTTTTATCCACTATCCATGCTTCAAGTGGTGTCAGCTTCATTTTGCCCTCTCCCCTTTAATTCCACAATTTCTGTAAATCCACATTTCAAATGTCTTGAAAAACCATGGCAGATATACTAAAAGAATAGCTATTTATCCGATGACTACCTGCTCTAATACTCCCACTTCTCCAAGTGGGAGTAAAGAGCAGCTACGTCCCTGGATAACGATTTCTAAGCATCAGGTGGAGTCAAAACTCCATCTGATATCAAGAACTCTGTTTATATTGTACAATATTTTATTCTAACTGTTAATTTTACTAATCATCCCTATTTCCAAATTCGTAACCATTACAGCACTTCATCATTTATCTTCCAGTCCCTTTTCTACTTCCTGCATTTTTCCTAATGCAAGTTTCTCATCTATAATTACCATTTTACACTTAGGACACTGCATGAGTTCAACTTCAAAATTTCCTCCAAGATATAGAACCTTTACCTGTCTAAGTTCTAATTCTTTATTACATTTGTCACAAATCCATGGAGTTTTCTCTTCTTTATCAATATTCATAGCTATTCCTCCACCACTTCCATCCTATGGCTGTAAACATCCTTAACAAAAATTTCATTTTCACTTTTTTCATATTCTACCCAATAGGTAACACTGCCAATCCTAAGTCTGCATAAATAGTGAGAATTTTTAGGATTAAAAAATCTCTCTTTATTTTTTTGTGCATTATCTACTGCTTTTTCTATATCTTCAAGCAAAATCAGTCTTTCTTCCATTTGATTTTGCACATTGTCTGGTATATTTAATTTAAATCCATAATCCTTCTTAAAATCATTTATTTCCTCATTCCATATTTCTTTTAAAAGTTTCTTTTTAACAAGTGCCCTATTTTCATGCCGCTTTGAAAGGCTCGGAACCTTTCTCAGTCCGGCTTCTTCTAAGTTATGGCTGTAAATTAAGTCTAAGATATGGAAAGTTTTTTTACCTTCATCTATAAATAGATCCTTACACATTGCACAGTACACTAAATAATCCAGGTTACTTTCACCTATCCTATCTTTTGCAAATTCCCTGGACTGCTCTCTATTTGCAAAGTATACTAAACCACCATAACCACAACACTTAGTTTTTTCTTTTGAAAACTTGAGTTCTTTTATTTTATATCCCAATTTGTCTGCTATATTTCTTATACTTTCGTGAATCTCTTTATTATGCCTAGTTGAACATGCATCTTGTACAGCTAACACTTTCTTTTCATCTGTTTTATTGTTTACTGCAACACCATATTTATCCATAACTTCCCACAGAGAAATAAGTTTAATATCCGGTATATACTTTTTAAAGGTTCTATAACAACTGGAGCAGGCTAAAATAAAAGTTGGCTTTCCTGCTTTTTCCCACTTATCTTTCATATCCTCCATATTTTTCTTCACTAAATCCTGTCTTCCAGCCCAATCTGCTGGCGCACCACAACAGCCCAGCATTATACCAACTCCATCTTTAATATTATCCATGAGATATTTATATATTTCAGGTATATATTCAGGAGAAGAAGCAGGCAATTGACATCCCGGATAAAACATATACTTCACCTTTTCATATCCCGGCTGATTTTTTACCATAGAAAAATGCTTACTATTACTAAATTCCATATCTCTAAGTCCAAAATCATGAGCTGACACAGGCATTTTTCCTCTTTCTACCATGCTCTCACGAGTCTCTTGTATTACATCTTTCATATCCAAATTGGAAGGACAAACTTCGCCACAAAGTCCACAAAGAGTACATGAATTAATCATTTCATTTGCATAGTGATCTCCTAGTACTATGTTTTCATTGTGATTTATCTGCCTTATATATTTTCTAGGTTCAGTATTATACTTTCTTAAATGTGGACAATTTCTAGCACACTGTAAACATTCACATTTCAAACATCTTTGTGCTTCTTCTATTGCCTCCTTTTCATTATATACTGAAGAAGTCCTTTTAATAGGTTCTACAGTTTCTATATCATCTAATTGAAGTTTTAAAGGAGTATCATAAGCACCTTCATTTTCTCTAGCTGCTGTAAGAGAAGTTTTTTGAAGGTATCTATCAATGGATGTAGCTGCCCTTCTTCCAGAACTTATGGAAAGTATAACTGAATCGTTTTTGTTTACAACTCTTCCACCTGCAAACAAAGAACTATCCTCCACCTGGAAAGTTTGTGGATTTACTTTTAAATCTTTTTCCCAAGTTCCTGTCCCCATATAAACTGCATCATAGGTATTGAGTATATCCTCCAATTTTTTTTCATCTACAAATTCATTGAACTTAATTGTTATATCATCCTTATTCATTATTGCTAGTTCTTCTTCTATTGTTTTCTTTGAAAGTTGTTCCCCCTGAAAGTTCCATAATCTGCCGCCTATTTTATCATTTTTTTCATAGACAGTAACTTGGTATCCTTTTCTATCCAAGTCAAAAGCAGCAACAATACCACTTATACCTGCACCTATTACTGCAACCTTTTTCCCATTTTTAGGTATAGGAATAGACCTTTGGGGGGAAGAAAAACCTAACTCTACTGCTGTCCTTTCAAGCTCATGTATATTTATGCCTCCACCTAATTTATTTCTAGGACATACGCCCTTGCAAGGCTCATCACATATACTTCCTACTATTCTTGCAAAAGGAACCTTCTTAGACATAATTTTATAAGCCTTTTTAAAGTCTCCCTTTTGTATTTCTTCAATAAAAGCTTTCACATCCATGTGTAAAGGACACCCTGCTATACAGGCTGAAGGTTTGTCTCCAATACATGACTCTCTTCTATTCAGTAGTTTATTTAAATCCATAGAACTTCTCACCTTCCTTTATCGGTTATTAACTCAACTTTCGCACATATAAAATTTTTTTAGTTGAGAATTGAGAGTGGAAAGTGGAGAGTTAATGT
>DAIMMR010000124.1:4948-9495 GCA_036720575.1 Clostridium sp. | reverse complement strand
AAGCTCAAGAGTTCTAATATCTCCCACTTTGATAGAAGTGGGAGTGTTACAGTAGCTAGCCATCGGATAAAAAATTAATGACTAACGCCGCTAAAATTTAATCCTACAACTCCCAATATAATAAAAAATATAGACAAAACTTTTAAAACACTTATATTTTCTTTAAAAATAAAAATTCCTATTACTGATATAATAGTAGTTCCCGCAGCTGACCATATAGCATATGCCACACTCACAGGTATTTTTTTTAATGATATTGAAAAAAGTACAAAACACAAGCCATATGTCAAAATTGTTCCTAAAGCTGGCAGTAATTTTGTAAATCCATCAGACATCTTCATACAGGTTGTTCCTATTGTTTCAAGTATAATAGCTCCAATTAGGTAAATCCATTCCAACGATAAAACCTTCTTTCACTGTTTATAATAATATTAGTCTATTTATGGACTAATATTATTATAAACTAAAAGCTTTTTTTGTTCAATTATCAATGAATCTTACTTAGTGGGAGTTTGTTTCTCCCACTAAGTTTAGATGAATTATCTAGGGGCGTAGCTACTGTTATCTCCCACTTTGATAGAAATGGGAGTGTTACAGTAGGTAGCCATCAGATAAATAATTTTACTGGAAACAAAACAAAACTATATAGTAGATTGTCTAATATCACAATGTCTATTGGCCTAAATTTTCATGCAGTGCTATAATATCATTATTAATTTAAAGTACAGAGGTGCAAATTATGGACCACACAACTACTGAATTAGAACTGCTTTATACTGATGCTAAAAAAGATCCTTCTCTAAGAAAGAAGCTGCTGGAAACTCGTCTGGCAGATGATCCATGGATACATTTTGTAAAATAGCCTGCGATGCAGGACATCCTATAAGTGTTGGGGGACTTCTGGCAGTTGGACAAGAGTACAGTGACAACCAATGCAAAAACACAAACGGCGGAAATCCAGATCCCTACGATTCATTTGAAAATGCATATGAAATGTTTTTATCTTCCTTATAGATCTTATATCAAATAATTAATTCACAATGCACAACTTATGAAAAAATTAATTCTTAATTGTGAATTGTGAATCAAATAAATATTATTTAAATTTTATATATGATGGATATTTCCATTTTTTCAATTCCTCTACAGACAAAGCTTTAGGTTCTTTATGATCATTGAGCAATAAAGTCCTGTAATAAATTTCAGCTATTTCTTCTACGTACTTTGCTTTAAGGTAAGTATTTTCTATATCTTCGCCTACAGTCATAACTCCATGGCTCTCAAGTAAACATGCATCCGATTTTTTAAGAGGTTCAACTATTGACTCTGCAAGTTCTCTAGTACCAGGTCTGCCATAAGGTGCAACATAAACAGTACCTCCATAATACATAGCTTCATATACAATTGGTGGAATTTCTTTTTTCAATACTGCAAAAGATGTAGCAAAACGTGAATGTGTATGTACTACAGCTTGAATATCCTTCCTCGAATTATATGCATAAACGTGCATTAATAACTCACTACTTGGCTTACGATTTTTATTATTTTCTATTACATTCAATTTTGAATCCATTACACACATATCCTCATAAGATAATTCTTTTCTCTCAACACCAGAAGGAGTTATTACTATATATCCTGTTTGTTTGTCTTTAATGCTAAAATTACCAGATTTATGTTTACATAACCCATCGTCATCCGCTTTTTGGGCAATTGAAACTAATTTCTTTTTTATATCTTCAAGCATTATATTTTCTCCTTTTTATTAAAATGATACACATTTATTTATTTTACTATCTTATGTAAATTTTCTTCAAATGGAGGATATATTATTCCTTTTTCTGTAATTATAGCAGTTATATTTTCATGTGGAGTTACATCAAAGGATGGATTGTATACTTTCACTTTCTTAGGTGCCGTCCACACTCCAAACCTGCAAGTAACCTCTTTAGGATCTCTCTCTTCTATAGGTATATCTGCACCTTTTAGAGTGTTTAAATCAATACTTGGAGTAGGTGCAGCTATATACATTGGTATATTAAAATATTTAGCTAAAATAGAAACCCCAAAAGTACCTATCTTATTTGCAGTATCACCATTTGCAGCTATCCTATCACATCCCACTATTACTGCATCAATTTTGTGTTGTGCCATAACTACAGCTGCCATATTATCCGTAATTGTCGTCACATCTATTCCAGCCATATAAAGTTCAAGTGCCGTCAGTGTTGATCCCTGTAATCTAGGTCTTGTCTCATCTGAATATATTTTAAGATGCCACCCTTTTTCTTTTGCAAGATACATAGGTGCCGTAGCTGTACCATATTTGGATGTTGCCAGCTGTCCTGCGTTACAATGAGTCAAGATACCCATTCCATCTTTTAGAAGAGTAATCAAATTTTCTCCTATAGTCCTGCAAATTTTTATATCTTCACTATGAATACTTTTAGCTTCAGCTTTTGATATTTTCTTTATTTCATTTATGGGTTTATCTTTTACTTCCTGAATTTTTTTTAACATTCTTTTTAACGCCCAAGAAAGGTTTACAGCTGTAGGTCTGCTGGAATTTAAATAATCAGATTTTTCTTTCACTTGAGCATAAAATTTATCAAAAAAATTTTCTGTTACACTCTTGATTCCAAAATATAAACCATAACCTGCTGCAACTCCTATAGCTGGTGCACCTCTAACTACCATAGTTTTTATAGCATCATATACACCTTCCACTGTATCATAAGTCTTATATTCTATAGAATTTGGGAGCTTGGTTTGATCCAATAATATAAGCTTCTCATTTTCATCATCCCATTGAATGGCCAATAATTCAGACACTATTTTTCCTCCTTATATGTTTCTATATTTTTTACTAACGAAATAAATTCATCAATTGAATCTATATTATTTCTTTCCATAAGTACTGCTTGCCCTATTTCTAAACCTAATATTTGTGCTTTAGCCCTTTCCTGCAAATCCTCTATTTCATCTAAATCCGGTACATGAGCCATACCAATAATTCTTCTCATAATTTCACAAGAACAAAATCCAATAGTTTCGTGCAATAAATTTCTTATATAATATTCTTTATAACCAGGTACTTTTGTTATTATGTCTTTTGATTCATTTTCCCATAGATAATTAAATTCTTTATAAAATTCATTCCATATCTCCACAATTGAATGAAGCAAATATTGCCTATAATTTTTTATCTCACTTTTGCTTTTATCTTTTCTGCCTTCCCAAGATACATAATTTAAAATAAAGTTAGCAAATAACAAACCTATATCATATCCATAAGGTCCATAAAAAGCAAATTCACAGTCAAATACAATGCTTTTATCCTTATTTATAAATATAGATCCGGTATGTAAGTCTCCATGAAGCAGCGCCTCTGCTTTAGTCATAAATATATTTTTCAATTTGGAAACTTCAAGCGATATCTTTTTATTATCCCAAATTTTCTTTACATAATCTTTTATATATTTATTCACATTATTTGATTCAACATCCATATATGGATCATTTAAAACAAGCCTTTCTGTTATATCACAAAGTTCAGGACTTATAAATTTCCCAACAATTTTTTTCTTTTCCATTGGACTCATACCCATATCAGATGTTAAGAATAAATTTCTAGCCATAAATTTCCCTATTTGTTCTGGAAACTTGCTGTATGTTTTCATCTCCATTAAGCTTTTTCTTAAAATTTCCATTTCTCCTAAGTCTTCCATAACTGTTAAGGCATATTCGTCACTATGGTAATATATTTTGGGCACACTATTAGGACATACTTTATTTTGAAGTTTTAAAGTTTCAGCTTCGATCCTGTTTCTATCCAAAGTTAATTTCCAACCTTCTCCTGCAATCTTTAAATAAGGCAATGCCTGCTTAACTATAACTTTTTTATGATTATTTAAATCTTCCACTCTAAAAACAAGATTTAAGTTTCCATCTCCTATTTCTTTGCTCATAACTTCATCACTTTTAGGAAATATATTTATTCCTTTTAAGTATTCCCCAATAGTATCATTTGTCATCACTTTATACTCACTCATTTTAAAACCCCCTTTACATTTTCCTTCTCATTGGACAGCATAATTAAAGTTGGAGGTGCATAAAAATTATATACAGCATCTATCCCTAATGCTTTTTTAACTACTTTTGCAAGCAGCTCCATCTTCTATTTATTTTGAACAACTGTAAACTGCCAAGTTTGTTTGTTCATGCCACTCGGTGCATATACTCCAGCTTTTAAAATCAATTCTAATTCTTCATCTTTTATTTGCTCTTCTTTGAACTTTGTTACACTTCTTCTTGTTAAAATATTCTGTAAAACTTCGTTCATAATGATATCTTCCTTTCATATATATTATAAGTTAGTTGCCTATAAGAAAATCTAAAATATTCCACCCAGATGAAGACTGTGCCTTGTACAATTCTGTATACCCACACTTTTTACAGCTAATAGTAATAAATTTCTTATTCTGTACATCAAATATCTTTGAGAAATTTCCTCCTGTTGCCTGAAATTGATCTGATTCATATTCTGT
>DAIMMR010000124.1:0-4848 GCA_036720575.1 Clostridium sp. | reverse complement strand
ATATCTTTGAGAAATTTCCTCCTGTTGCCTGAAATTGATCTGATTCATATTCTGTATTACCACATTTTGGGCAAACATATTGTTTCTTTTCCATTTGAAACCTCCTCTTAACCTATACATGATTGTAAAATAATTATACTCTTTTTAATAAATAAATTTCCACTTGCTTGAAAAAACTTTTTCCATATATTATACTGATTATAATTTTAAAAGTATTATTAGGGCTTGGCCCTTCTTTTCCCTGAAGAAGAAAGGAGTTCAATATATATGAGGAGAAAATATATAAATTATCCTTCAGATATACCTGTTTCAATAAATTTAGCAAATATAATGAATTATCCTCTCCACTGGCATAATTCAATAGAAATACTTTACGTCCTAAATGGCACTCTCAATATCACCATAGAATCTGACAAATATGAACTCATAGAAAAAGACATAGAAATAGTAAACATAGATGAAACCCACAGTATTGAAAGCAGTGATACAGATAATAGAGTCTTGGTGTTTCATATAGATCCTTATTTTTTTGAAAAATACTACAGTGATATTGAAAACATGTTTTTCTTTACCAACACCACAGATGACAGAGCTCAAGAAAGTGAAGAATATGATATTTTGAGAACCTTTTTAGCTGAAATAGCCTGTGAAGCAATTCAAAAACAGGATAACTATGATGAAGAAATAAAAAATATCCTTGTGGACCTTCTCTATCACCTCATAAACAATTTTCATTATTTAATGTATGAAAATGAAGATTTAAAAGAAAAAGAAGAACAGTTTGAAAGATACCATAGAATTTCCAAATACATATTTAATAATTATAACGATAATATAACCCTGCAGGACATTGCAAAAAAAGAATTTTTAAGTACTGACTACTTGTCCCACGGTATAAAGGATGTCACGGGATACAGCTTTACAGATTTACTGAATTCAAATAGAGTCGAAGAGGCCCTAAAACTTCTTTTAGATACAGATAAAACTATATCTGAAATTTCAGAAGAAGTAGGATTTTCCCATACCAGGTACTTTAATAAACATTTTAAAATTCAATATAACTACACTCCCTTTCAATATAGGAAAAAATTTAAAATGAATGATGAGACTTTTGAGAAGCAAAAAATCATTGAATTTTTTAATCTAGGGGAAAGTCTCCACTACCTAACACATTATTTGGAGGATTATGACAGATTCAATTATGAGGATAAAATAACAAAGATAAATATAAATATGGGAGATGACCTTGGAAAGTTCAGCAAAAGTTTTAAAGATATATTAAATGTAGGAGATGCCTTTGAACTTCTCCTGGAAGATAACAAAGATATATTAGAAGTTCTTCAGGAAGAAATAGGATTTACCTATGCCAGGCTTTTAAATATTTTCAGTGGAGACATGTGTATATTTCCAGAGTCTAAGTTCTATAATTGGAATAGAGCCCGGGATGTACTTGAATTTTTAGATACACTTAATATAAAACCTATTATAGTTTTAAATGATACGGGTTTCTCTACTTCTAGCTTTCTATTAGCTATAAAATCTTTCTTAAACTATTTTAATGAACTAGATAGTCTAAACTTACATTCTTTTAAATTTCAATTTGACTCTACTATAGAGCGTGCTGTTATGGATAAAGTAACAGAACTTTTATCTACAGAATACAAACTGGAAATAGTTAAAGATATATTTTGTGCAAAAGACAGCATAGATTTTATCTACGATACCACATATATGCTGCCCTATATTATACATAGTGTAATAAACAATACAAATTCTCTAAACTTTTTAAGAGCCTTTGATGTGTTAGATAAACAAATTAACTTAACTAATGAAGTGTTTTTTGGATACCCAGGACTTATAAATGACAAGGGAATAAAAAAGCCTTCCTATTATGCCTATTACTTGCTAAATAAACTTGGAGACACTTTAGTTGCTAAAGACAAAGGATATATAGTTACAAAATCCAATAATGAGTATCAAATCTTACTCTACAACCACCATGACAATATAAATAAACTGATTCCTTTTGAAAATTTTTCAAAACTTAGGGCTGTCAAAAACGCTGCTGCACAAAAGCTTTCAATAAACATAGTAAACATACCTTCATCTATAAAAATAACTGCTTATGAAATAAACGAAAAATCCGGTTCCTCATATAATTACTGGCTTGATATGGGAAAACCCAAAAGACTAAGCAAAGAAGAAAAACAGATTCTTCACAAAGCCTCTTTTCCAAGTATACATTTTAAAAACTTTAAGAAAAGCACTGTATTTAATATACAAACTAAACTCAAAGGTTATTGTGCTTTATTAATTCTGATAAAAGAAGTCTAATAATACCTTAAAGCAGGTGTTATTAGGCTATTTCAATAATACGACTATTTTCGTAACATAACGACATAGTACCTTTTTATGAACCTTTAAGTGAATGTAAATTTTGCCCAAAAGCATTACAATTTAACTATAGGAAAAAGTTAAACCTATTTTTTAACAGCTTAACTTTTTGAGGTGAAATTTATGGAAATCGAAAATAATACTCTTAAACAATGGGAAATAAAAAAGTTACTTTTAAAATTTGCCATACCTTCTGTGTTCGCACTGTTGGTATCTGAACTTTACAATATTGTAGACACGGTGTACGTGGGACACTACATAGGAGTTACTACACTAGCAGCTATTACTATAGCATTTCCAATTCAAAAGTTGTTAGCAGCACTGGGACTTCTAATAGCTGTAGGGACTTCCACTTATACTGCCAGAAGTTTAGGTGAAAAAAATATGGATCAATTTAAAAAAATAACACTTACTTCTCTCAGCCTGGTTCTAATATCACTTACAATAGTTTCATTGATGATTTTTATATTTAGAAGGCCCATTTTTTATGTGTTAGGTGCAGATAATCTAACTTATCCTCTAGTTAACAAATATGTATCTATAATACTTTTAGGAGGCATTTTTCAGTCCTTATCAGTAGTTGCCTGTTATATTATGATTTCTCTAAAAAAGACTAAAGCTCTGTTATATACTAATTTAATAGGCGTTACTTTAAATATTGCAATAAACTATATATTGATAGTTAAATTAGGCTTTGGAATAGAAGGCGCTGCTATAGCCACTGTATTATCTCAAATAACTGCCTTTACCTTTGCCTTTTACAAATTTAAAAATGTAACAAAAAAATTTGATATAAAATTTTCAATAAATTCAATTTACAATTCAGTTACAAAAGAAATTATAGAAGGCATACTGACTGTTGGATTCTCCACCTTTATAATAGAAATTGAGGATGCCTTAGTTACCGTAGTCCTAAACAACCTCCTTTATACTGAGGGCGGAGAATCTGCCATTGTCATGGTAGGAGTAATAACTAAAATTTCCATGTTTTTATTTGTAACCATAATAGGCATAAGTTCTGCAATGCAGCCTATAGTTGCTTATAATTTTGGTGCTGGAAACTATGACAAAGTTAAAAAGGTTTTAAATACTTCAATTAAAGTCGTTCTAATAACCTCTTTTGCACTTTGGTCAATCTTTATGTTATTTCCAAATTATATTATAGGCTTTTTCTTAAACGATACTGCCCTTTTAAATGAAACAGTTAAAGCATTCAGGTTATGCATATCTCTAATTCCTTTAACAGGAATATATTATGTAGTAATAAACTATTATCAGGCAATTGGTGAAGCTAAAAAAAGTTTTCTGCTTTCAATATATAGAGAAATCATAATGTTCATACCTTTAGCCATATTACTTGTTCAGCTATTTGGTATGAATGGAGCCTGGGCTGCCTATCCTATAACTGATGCTTCTGCTACTTTAACTTCTTTATACTTTTTAAATAAAGCATTAAAGGAAGATTTTGATCAAGTTGGAGTGAGTGAAAAATTTTAATGGCTTACTTTACAGCCACATATATATCCACTTCGGAATTTTCACTCCCATCATATCTCTCATCATAAAGCTCAAAATCTCCTGTATATGTTCTTTCAATATCAGCATTCCATATATATCCCCAGGCTTCTCCAATGCTTTCCGGCATTTTTCCCTTTACTGTTACCACATAATATTTAGATGCCGGAATTACTTTATATGTCATACCATCAGGTATGTTACCTATATCTTTTACTTGAAGTCCAACCATATAAGAATAATGCCCAAATTCTTTATTTTCATAATCACTATATAATCCTAGAATTTCACCATTCTTCAGCTTATTGGGTATTTTATTCTCAAGCTTTTGCTGGCTAAATTCTGTCCAAAGTTTTTCAATTACAGCCTTGCATTTGCCACCTTCATTAGTAGTCTTTATTTCTTTTCCAACCAATATAATTTGCTCTTTTTTAACTGTTTTACAGGTTATTTTGCTCTTTCTCCACCTTTTTAAATTGGGAAGACATTTTCCCATAAGATCCCTTGCTTCACTTTCCTTCATTCCCTTTTGAACCATAAAAGGTACAGAAGCTTCAATCATCTGTTCCATAGTTAAATCCGGCTGTTTAAAATCTCCATTTTCATAACAGTAAATACAATATTCCTGATTTTTTTTATTATTCTTTTCAGTGCCATAAAGTTCCTCATTCATTGGCATTCCACAACTTTGACAATATTTTTGTTTCATATAATATTCTCCTCCCTATGGGCTAATTTATCCGATGGCTACCAGCCGTAATACCCCCATCGCACACAGCGAAAGCGACTATCGCCAAATCAAAGATTTGGGATATCTGCTTTCTTATAAAGTGGGGGATATTAGAACTCTTGAGCTTCAGCGATTTAGAGTTCTTATACTGTGCATAACGGCTGCTACGCCCCTGGATAACGATTTCTAAGTTTCAGATGGAGAAAAAA